>DURM01000064.1 GCA_012837335.1 Bacillota bacterium | reverse complement strand
TCAACATGGCTCTGCCAAACCGATGGTTTCACCACGAAATGGGTCTGGTGGATTTAACGAAATATGAGGTCGGTCTTTTGCATCAATACTACGAAGTATGACTGAGGTCTATCAGGAGCGGTATACACGGTCCGTACGTACCGTTCTGTGAGAGGAAAACCGCTAGGCTGATCACCTAGCGGTTACCTACTCGATTCAGCGAATTGGCTCTTCAACGAGCTGTTGATACCATTCTTCGGGGATTGAGTCACGCTTTAGGAACAGATCTGGCTCTCGCTTGAGAAATGAACTGGTTAATTCCACCATAGGAACAACATCGCAGAGAATTGTTCTGGCATCGCCAAAACGGCCGATTGTTGCAATCCCGGTGGTTACCAGAGGTTCCTCCAGGATTACATAGTTTTCGGAAATATGCGGTACCGGGCTGTGATGGCGGTGCTGCGGGCAGTCAAGCAGCTTGCCATCAGGTGTTAGAATTTTTAAAGGCTCAGTTTCAGCGGTGACTCGGTTTTCGATACCGTTCCATTCTTCGACCCCGTGAATAATAGTGTTCCGGTTTAAACCGCATCCGATAAACAGGATCTTAGCTTTTCGATCATAAAGCTTTCCCCAGCATCCGTGCCTGGGGCAGGGGGTGTTAGTGTTTTCTTCGCCTTTAACGTATTCGGCGGCGTCTTGCCCCAAAGCTGCAACCGAATGGGTGGGATGCCAGGAGCGGATTACTCCGGGTCGTTTGCGAAACAGTTCGGTTAGAATCCCGACGCATGATGGTTCGTTAACTACATCAAAGACATTGTAATTGGCATTCATCTGCGCCCAGGTGTGGGTGGGGAAAATCAGCAGGCCATCTTTCATGTATTCAATAAAGGCGTCTAGTACTGTATCAGCTCCGCCATCTACTTGCCCAATCGATTTCATAGACGAGTGAATCAGCAGGGTATCATCGGGTTTTATACCCAGCTGCTCAATGTGTTCTAGTAACTGCTGCTTAGTATACATAAAATCCTCCTAATGCTTTTGTTCGGCAATTTCGCACATAAGTATACGTAGTTCAACAGATCATTTCAAATACCTGTTCCCGGGCGAGCTGATTTAATTATATAAATGTTGATAAATATCATGACTTTAATTTGAAGGTGTGTGACCGAGAATGAAACAACTCAAAGAAATGCCAGTTTTGGTAGGGGAAAGACTGATCTTAAGGCCGTTTGAACTCAAAGATGCCAAACGGGTGCAGATGCTTGCAGGAACACCTGAGATAGCGGCTGTAACGCTTCTGATTCCGTATCCATATCCAGATGGATTAGCCGAAACTTGGATCGGGACTCACAGGGAAAGCTTTCAGAACGGCCAAAACGTGAGTTTGGCTGTCTGCTTAAAGGACTCTGGGCTTCTAATCGGCGCTGTTGGACTAGAGATCAGCCAGGAACACAGTCGCGGATCACTGGGATATTGGATCGGAACAGACTATTGGAACCAAGGCTACTGCACGGAAGCAGCCAGACTGATGGTGGACCACGGGTTTAATGAGATGAGTCTGGCAAGAATCTACGCAACCCATATGAGCCACAATCCAGCTTCGGGAAGAGTCATGCAGAAACTGGATATGCAGAAAGAGGGTGTGTTGAGAAACCACATCCTCAAAAACGGTAAGTATTATGATTTGGTGTACTATGGAATCCTCAGGTCAGAATACGAAACCATCCGGACATAAAAGCAGGGGCTCTCAACGAGCCTCTATATCTATTTTTAGATTTTAGTTTACATAATATCTATTATACGAAGTTAGATCAGAAAGATTGAGACAATCATTGATAATCTTTAAAAATACCCAGAAGAATTTGTGGGAATATCTCTCGTCTTACATATTTTCGATAGTAATTCATCTCTTCTTCGTTACGACCACCGAGTAGAGACTTATCTATCATTACGTTGTCAGAAACACTGAGAAGAGCCACCACGGGAATGTTGGCCAATTTGGCTGCCCTGAAAGCTGCTGCTGTTTCCATTTCAATGAAATTACAGTCAAAACTAAGGATTTCATCAAGATGGGCAAACTCTGCAAAGATGGAATCTGTGCTGAACACCTTTCCACTATGCCACTTTATGCCCTTTTCGCTGCACACTAAGTCAGTTGCAGCTTCCGCGCTTTATTGAAAAGATTGAAACAAGGTTAATACAGCCAGTCCCAAACCTGCTGTAAAACAGCCTCATCTGACATAATACTGGTATGATCGACGGCAAACTCAGTCGTTTCAAATACGGGCCGATACTGTTGAAACCTAAGTCCGCTGCCTAAGGCGCTACTTCTTTCAACAACACCGTCGTTGACAATCTGGCTTAAATCAATCGAAGCAAACTGATTGGCTATGTCCCAAAATGGTGCAAAAACCTGCCGCTCTATACCGGCTGCAAAGTAATACTCCACATCTAAATACTTAATACTGCTGTTAAGTGTCTCCAGAAACTCTGATTCGCTCATTAAATCACTAATCTCTGGGATCATCTTGATCAGCCCATCAGCTGCCTTAACAGCCGCTGTTCCATAATAAACTCCCAGATGCGGTGTTGCCAGCGTAATCAGTCTGCGAACATTAGTTCTGCCGGTGTTGTACAGCTCCAGCGCAGTCCTGGAAATTAGTCCGCCCTGACTGTGTGCAATAATACTGACTTCAGTGCCCTCTTTAACACAGTCAGCAATGATTTGGGCTAATATTCTGCCTAAATGCTCTAGATGGTAGCCAGTTCCATAATCAACGGCATAAATCTCCACGTTTGAGTCTCGGCTTCTGATCAAATCCGCTGCTTCTGTCCATTCTAGGTGCTCGCCAGTAAACAGGCCATGGACCATCAGAATCACCCGATTGTTTCTGGTGCCCATGAATCGATAAGGAGGAAAATCTGATGTGTATACTGCCTCATCAGTCCAGCCATCTTCCTGATACTCATATACCTCCATGGATTCTTGAAAGAAGTCCTGACCCAGCTCAAAAGTCTTACCTATTACTGTTCCCAAAGGTTCAAGGGAAAAGTTTGAATATTGATAAGCTCGATCGATTCCAACAAAAATGAACGGACCATCGGTTCCAACACCGACACCAATTCGAAAGTCAGGCTGATGAAAAGGATCTGTCTCAAAAGCAGCGCTGTTTGCTTGAATAGAGCTGCAGCTGATGAGAATTACTGCAATAGCTGTTAGTACCATGGTCCATCGTTGTTCCAACTCAAAACCCCCTGCGTGCCTGCATAAACCAAGTATATGCCCCTTCGATACCCTTGTCAATAAAAGAAAAAAAGCCCAAATGGGCTTGTTTTCAATTAAATATTGGTTTCGTACAGGGGAACCTGCAGGGTCTGGCCGGGAAAAATCCTCGCTGATTCTATCTCATTCATGGTTTGGATCTCCCAGACTACCTTGCGGGGGTCTATACCCGGAGCAATTCTCTGGGCTATGGTCCACAGCGTATCGCCATATGATACGGTTATTTCTGCAGTTGCTGTTGCTGCATTATTTGTTTGAGATTGATTCATTGCAAGTGCGATTCCTGCTAGACTGAGTACGATTATTGCTGCGGCAGCCATGATGATTACTGTTGAGCGTCTACTATTTGCAGTTTGATTCATTATGGCTTACCTCCTTAAAGAACGTGTGTTCGGTCCTTGTGAACTTAGTATAAACCAGAACGTATGTTTTGTCAAGGGCTAATTTGCAAAAAATCGAACTGCAGTTTGATTTCTATCCATGCCTATGATATAATTACGTCAAAAGCGTTCCTGATTCGGTTAGGAGGAATTTCTGTGAAGTTGAAACCTTTAAGTGCTCGGCAAAAAAGCATTCTTAGATTTATTTATGAACAAGTTCAAATTAAAGGCTATCCTCCATCCGTCCGGGAAATTGGAGAAGCGGTTGGTTTAGCGTCAAGTTCGACGGTCCACGCCCATTTGCGAAAACTTGAGGAACGTGGCTATATCCGCCGAGATCCGACTAAACCGAGAGCTATTGAAATCTTAAAAACCGAGGAAGGGATCTATCCAGACAGCGGCATATATCGTTCGGTAGTGAATGTACCGGTAGTCGGTCGGGTCACCGCAGGAGAACCGATTTTGGCTGTCGAGAATATCGAAGACTACTTCCCTGTTCCCCAAGATTTGGTCCGTGACCAGGAGGTATTTATGCTGCGAATCCAAGGAGACAGTATGATTGAGGCAGGTATTTTCGATCGCGACTATGTATTGGTTGAAAAAACATCAGCTGCCAAAAATGGTGATATTGTTGTGGCCCTGGTTGGCGATGAAGAAGCTACTGTGAAGAGATTTTTTCATGAAGGAACGCATGTTAGACTCCAACCAGAAAACTCAGCTCTAGCTCCGATTATCGTTCATGAAGTGATGATTTTGGGAAAAGTCATCGGCTTATTCAGGAGTATAAAATAGATTACATAAAAAAATAAAAGCAGTTTGGCAGGAAATGCCAAACTGCTTTTTCAGTTCTATTATCGCTGCTGAGTAATTGGCTGAGGGTTAACTTAGCGCTAAAGCTGCGCTGCAGAATGTTTGGCTTTTACTTCTTTTCTGCCCGGTGGTTGCACTCCTAAGATAGTGAAGAACATCTCAAGCGCCTGACTGGTTCCGATTACTTCTGCTTCTTGGTCTTTGTCAGCAAAAGTAAAAGGTAGACCAGCGTATTTTTTAACCGCATATCGGTACGCATGATCTACCCCTTGCTCATTAACTAACTCCATTAAATTACCATATTCATTTCGGCGTCCTTCAGCCTGCTTAACCCAGAAGTCCGGATCAGCAGTAAAATTGCTTACTAAGAGATCCTGCTTGGCTAGCCGCTTAAACTTCTTCAGGCCTTTGAGAACGTCTTCCTTGGCAACCACTATCATTGTAGATTCCCCCTTTATATTTTTAGAGATCCACATCAAAACATTTCTATATATCTAATCTAACTCGATTGAAAAAATGCCTATCTAGCTTGTGTTTTCTGAGCTTTCATTGAGATTTTCGTTCTGAATGCGCGGCACATAATAATAAAAAACCTCTTCACCGGTAGTAACTAGATAATAGTCACACACCTCCTCGTCCCGTTTAAAGGAACCGAGAAACTCAGCTTTTTCCGCTCCCAACAATTCTAGATTGACATCTGGACCGACAGTATCATTGGGGAATATCTTGCGCACCTTCACCCCTCCTTAGTAAATCTTATGCGCAAATATTAACGACCGTGAAAACCCTATCTCAATGATAGTATGCTTATTTTCTACTTATAACATTCGCATTGAAACAGGGTTCTCTAGGGGCGAAGGTAAAATTCCATTGTTTAACTAAAAATAGCTTTGAGGCTTTTAAGCTGCTCGTAATTTGTCATATCTACCTGAAGAGGTGTTATCGAAACAAAACCGTGTTCGACAGCGCGGTAGTCATCCTCCTCCGGATTATCCGGTTCATATTTAATGCCCTTCATCCAGTAATAGGGTTTGCCTCTGGGGTCCAGGCGTTTTTCGAACTCATTTTTATACCGGCCGACACCGAGTTTGGTAGTTTTGAAACCTTTTATCTGCTCATAGGATATATTTGGCACATTTATATTCAACAGCCCTTTGATTTCTGCAGCCTGGATTTTAGCCAAGACCTCCTGCAGGCACTGGGCTGCGGTTTGGTAAAGCCCTTGGTCAACTGCAGATTTCTTGCACAAAGATAAAGCGATTGAGGGAATGCTCTGGAGAGCTCCTTCAAAAGCAGCTGCCACTGTACCGGAATAGAAGACATCTGTGCCGAGATTGGCGCCATTATTGATTCCCGATACAACAAAGTCAACCTCAAGCTCCATTGCTTCAATAGCCAGCTTAACACAGTCTGCCGGAGTTCCGTCCATCATATACGCTTCCTTGATGCCCGGAAAAATTGACAATTTTTCAATCCGCAGTGGTCTGTTTACCGTAATTGCATGCCCAACACCGCTCCGCTCTTGGTTTGGAGCTGCAATGTAGACTTCTCCAAGTTCAGATAAGGTTTCGATTAAAACTCGAATTCCTTCTGCATAGATTCCATCATCGTTTGTTACCAAAAAACGCACACTACTCCCCCTATTCCCTATCGATAGAAACACGACTGATGCCTTCAAGTTCATTCAGTTTATGGATTAACTCGTGCAATTGATGTTTCCTGGATGCGTTGATGTTGATCTCAATCACAACAAGTCCATCAAGATGATTATTGACCATAATTTGATTAATACTCACACCATAATGGGTCAAAACAGAAATGACAGCAGCCATCTGATTAATCTTATCGCTGGTTGTAAGTCTGATGGTGTGGCTGTGGTGACCTAATTCAAATTTATTAAGATAAATCAAAGTGATTACCACCAGAATAGTGGCAGCAGCTGCTGCATAATACATGCCGATTCCAACAGCGAGACCGATTCCCGCAACAGCCCATAAGCTGGCAGCTGTAGTTAACCCCCGAATATTGGCGCCTTCCCGCATGATTGTGCCTGCGCCTAAAAACCCGATGCCGCTGATCACCTGCGCGGCAATCCGACCGGGATCATAATCTGTGCTGATAGTTCCCAGCCCATATGTTGAAATCATCATTACCAGTGTTGATCCCAGAGATACTAGGATATGGGTGCGAAATCCTGCTGGCCGACCGTGGCTTTCACGCTCCAAACCGATTAGTCCGCCAAAGACAACAGCGAGCAGCAGCCTGATTGTGATAATCGCGATTAAATATAAATCCACAGATCACACTCCCTGGAAAGCAGTAAATCTTTATTTGTGTATTTATTTTACATCAGATAGACTCCGGTGGCTAGCATAATTTCTTCTCAATTTTCATTTTAATGCGGCATAAAGCGTTGTCAATGGATTTAGTGTGGGTGTTGAGGTGTTCAGCGATTTCGCGGTAGGTGAATCCGGAAACATAGAGTTTAAAGACATCGAATTCAAATTTGGAGAGAATTGCTCGGATTGTGGTGCTGGTAGTCTGCAATTCTTCGCGGTTGATAGCCAATACTTCTGGATCGTCAACACGGTGGTTAGTCAGTGTTTCCAACAGGGTGCGGTCACCCTCATAGTCGTTAATTGGTCGATGCAGTGATGTGTAGGAGTTAAGAGGCAGATGTTTTTGGCGAGTAGTTCCTTTTATCGCACTGATGACGTTGCGGATAATGCACAGTTTAGCAAATGACCAAAAAGAAGATGTCCCAACAGAGAAATCCCGAATGGCTTTATACAAGCCGATCATGCCTTCTTGGATTACATCATCAGGTTCGGCTCCCTGCAGAAAGTAGGACCGAGTCCAAACAAATACCATTTTCTGGTATTTCCTAATGAGGTACTCTTCCGCGTCGCGATTGCCCTTTTGGGCAATGGATACAATCTCTTCGTCGGTTAACTTGTCCCAATTAATGGCGGTGGCGGTTAACTGATCAGCATGTGCTCCCATAAATTTCCCTCCTCAAGTTGTCATTTAATATTCGACAATTAATTGTAAAATCCTGCTAAATATGCAATAAAGAAGCCCTGTGCCGACGATTTTCGACACAGGGCTGTATCTTCTTACAAAGCTTCAATTACTGCTTCTAATGCCAGTTCAATATGCTCAATGCACAGTCCACCCTGGAGGTAGACAATATACGGAGGTCTGATAGGAGCATCAGCGCTTAACTCAATTGATGAACCTTGAATAAACGTGCCACCCGCCATTACTATTTCATCATCATAGCCAGGCATATCTTCGGGTATCGGAGCAAACTGCGAGTCTATGGGGGATGTGTGCTGAATTGCCCGGCAGAATGCCAGCAGTTTATCGCGGGATTCCAGCTTAATAGCCTGGATAATATCAGTTCGTTTTTCGTTGGGCAGCGGCGCAACTTCGTAGCCTAAATCAGAAAACAGCTGGGATGCTAGAATTGCTCCCCGCATAGCCTGCCCGACAACATGAGGGGCGATGAAAAAACCCTGCATCAGATCACGAATCATGTTAAAGGTAGGCCCTACTTCTGCCCCAATTCCGGGAGCAGTCAAATACTCACTGCACAGCTCTACCAGATCAGCTTTACCGACGATATATCCCCCGCTAGGTGCCAATCCCCCACCTGGGTTTTTAATCAAGGATCCGGCTATCAAATCAGCTCCTACTTCAGTCGGTTCGCGAAGCTCTGCGAACTCACCGTAGCAGTTATCGACAAAACAGATGCACTCAGGATTGATCTGCTTGACGATTGCAAACGCTTTTTCAATCTCTTCGATGGTAATGGAGGGGCGCCAGCTGTAGCCGCGAGAGCGCTGGAGAATCGCCATACGTGTCTCTTTAGTAACTGTTTTAGCAATTAAATCATAATCTAATCGGCCTTCTTCATTTAAAGGCACTTCCTGGTACTTAACTCCTCTTTTCAGCAGGCTTGTCCGCGTATTGCCTCTAGTGCCGATTACCTGCTGGAGAGTATCATAGGGCGTACCGCTGATCGAAACCAGCTGGTCTCCACTATCTAATATGGATAAGCAGAGATTAATTGCATGGGTTCCGGAAACGATCTGCGGTCTAACCAAAGCTGCTTCGGTTTTAAAAACAGCTTTATAAACATTTTCCAATGCATCTCTGCCCAAATCATGATAACCATAGCCGGTGGAATCTGTAAAACAGTGGGCACCGACTCGGCATTCCTGAAATGCTTTTAAAACCTTTGCCTGATTCTGCTTAGTAATCTCTGCAAGGGCTGACCATTGATCTTGTATTTTAGCCTTTGCAGCTTCAACTAAATTCATATGTTATTCACTTTCCTTCTTTGCTTATTTCTTGCGGCGATGAGGGCGATGGTCGATATCACCATGATTCCAATAAAGATGAGGGTCAACCTCAGTGAAAAGGCCAAGCTGGTATAATCTCCGATTATACCAACCAAACCCGGCAGTACTGTGCGTCCCATAGAACTGAAAAAGATCAATACTCCTGTAACAGTTCCGGTTATTTCCGGATAGAGCTTGGCTCCTACTGCAAGTCCAATCGGTAGCAGCGCTGCAAAGCAGAATCCGGTTAAACCGAAAGCAATCATAACTAGCGCCGGGTGCTGTGCAAACAGAGCTGTTGAGGCAAAAACTAAAGCTGTTGTGACGCTGATTAAAAGCGTGCGCACATACGGTACGCGCTCAGCCATCAGACTGACCACTAATCTGCCCAGGGCTAGCCCAATGCTGTATACTGACAAGATTACTGATGCCAGCGTGGTTGTTAGAGCTAGGTCACCGGTCAGATAGGTATTAATCCAGCCAGTAAAAGTAGTGTTGACGCCGGTGTAGCTGAACAAAATGATGCCGAGCAGGAGAACGGGAACTGTCAGCACTGATGAAATGCTTTTAAGAGGCTGCTGCGCCTGCTTGGCCGCTTTTGTCTCTAGCTGTGGGTAGTTGAGCCCAAACATAAAAATCCCATAGCCCAGGGTTAAGAGGGCGGTTATAAAAAACAGCAGCCGCCATGAAAACAGCTCGAGCAGGAGCCCTGCCACCAGAGGTCCGGTCAGCGAACCAATCCCGAACCAGAAATGGAGCTTATTGAGAGAACTGCCTCTGGAAGTGCTCGTTTGCGCTACCAGCGAATTCAAAGCTGTATCTACAGAGCCAAAACCTACGCCGATTAATATCCAGACTAGAAAGATGACTGGTATATGCCGGCAGATGCTGAAAACCAGCAGACCGATTGTCCAGAAGCCAATGCCGCTCAGCACCACAATGCGGTGCCCATAACGGTCGGAGATAACCCCGGCAGCGAGCACGGCAAAAATCATGCCTATTCCCCGCAGGGACAGGATAATGCCAACTTCTGAGAGTTTAAGATTAAAGTCGTCGGCAAGGTATGGCAGTGCAGGCCCAATAATGGTGAGAATGAACCCAAACAAAAACAAGCCAACAAATGCACCAATAGTTAGTTTGTTAATAGGTTATCATCCTTTCTCGAAATACCATTATTCGGCAATAACCCATTGGAATCCTGCTTATATCCACATAGACAGCATTGTCCTAATTCTAAGTTTTTTTCCCTTAGGGTAATAAGGTTTTCGATTTCTCCCTCATGATAGCCGCGCTTGTGCCCACGGCAATATCCCAGCGAAAAGCTGAAATACATAATGGTAAGCAAAGCCAAGATAACGAGATCAATCGCTGTTAAAACTGGCATTGATGTTGACCCCTCCTGCTAGTTTGGTGAATAAAACATTAGAAACAAACAGGGCGACTGCAAGAACTGCAGTGGATAAAAGCGGTTCGATCACCAAGCTTAGATAAAAGCAGAATAAAAAAATCAATCCTGTGCGTTCGATTCCAAGCTGAGCAGCAGTATTGGTGCGGTTGTGGTTGCGGTCATCACCGAGATCGAGCATGTCGTCCAAGATCTGTACGCTGATGATCACCGTTACAGCCCATAACGCTGTCCACAAACCACTCAATAACGCAGATGCGCCAAAAATTAGCAGGGCTTCAGCCCAGCTTGGCAGCCCTGACGGCAGCTTCAGAGTCAAGCTGTTAAACATGCCGACAATATAGCATGCGGCAAATAAGGTAAATGTAAGGGGAAAATCTAAAGCAGCTGCCAGCAGAACAGCAAGCATACCGTAAGCGGGCCCAGCTCGAAATGATTCAATATATGGTTCGTCATCAATGTAATCGTCCAGCCATTTAACAGCAACCGCAGTGAGCGCGATGCTGATCAAATCCGGCACAAACCCAATCCACTCAGAGAAGCTGCTTGGCAAAGCGTTTTACCTCCTTAAATCCCTTTTGCTTCAGGGCGGAAATACTAATGATGCGGCAGCCCGGAAACTCCTGGTTTATCATGACTAATCCATCCTCGGCATTGGGGAGATCAATTTTGTTGGCTAAGATCACATATCCCTTCTTTAGCTGGCCAAACTGGGCAATTTGGTAGTCAATTTCACCGATACCTCTTAGAATTCCGATTTCGGCAATACGGGCGCAGTCAAGGAGATGGAAGATAATATCAGCCTGACGGATCGTTCTCAATGTCAGAGCCATCGCTTTTCTGATCTCTTCGTCATGGTCGATTCCATCAGTAAGGCCGACCGTATCAATTAACTCAAACTGCTTTTCGCCTTTGCCCCAGGACATGGCTAAAGTGAGTGCCTGAATATCTCTGGTATAATGAGAAGTATCGCTGACCAGCAGCCGCACCGCCTCAGAAACCGGCAGCGTTTTCGAGTAACTGCCCCGATCACAGCTTGTAAAGTTCAACACCGCTAACTCAACACCCAGATAAGCAGCGAAATTAAGGACAAATAGAGTTTTACCAACATTAGGCTGTCCCAGCACAATTACTCGTTTCAAGCATCGCCCACCTCCTGGATATCTTCTTCGGTGATCTCCATCAGCTGAGTTATTGATGCGTCGGAAATGTTCACCAGTCTCACTGCTTGTTTGCGGATGGCACTTTCCACCATGTTGCGGACGATACGAGCATTGCCGAAGTTTTCTGTATCCTGTTTCTTAAGTTCCTCAATTATACGCAAAAGCTTGCGGCGAGCAGCTTTTGTGAGCTGATAATCTCGCTGTTTCAGCATCTGCTCGGCAATGCGGAACAGCTCAAACGTGGAGTAGTCAGGAAACTTGATTACAATCGGAAATCGCGATCTCAATCCAGGGTTAGTCTGCAGAAACGCTTCCATGGGACCAGGATAACCAGCGAGGATTACAATCAGGTTATTTCGCTGATCCTCCATAGTTTTGACGATGGTATCGATCGCTTCTTTACCGAAATCTCTGGTGCCGCCGCGGGCTAGAGAATAGGCTTCATCAATAAACAAAATACCGCCATTGGCTTTCCGCAGCTGTTCTCGGGTGCGCTGAGCAGTTTGGCCGATGTATTCCGCTACTAGATCAGCGCGCTCAACTTCTACTAGATGGCCTTTTTGGAGCACGCCCATAGCAAGAAAAAGTTCACCGATAATCCTGGCAACGGTTGTTTTGCCAGTACCCGGGTTGCCCATGAAGATGGAATGGAGTACAACTGGTTCTGAGGCTAGATTTAACTGTCTCCGCCGCTGTTGAATTTCTACATAGGCCTGGACCTCGTGGACAAGCTCTTTAACCGAGTGAAGACCGATGAGACCGTCTAACTGCTTTTTTGCAGCTAGCACCTTTTCGTTTGGCGTTGACTCTTGCTTTGCCTTTTCTGTGCCTGTATATGCCTTACGCAGCCTAGATAGCGCTTCGCTCACCGTAACCTCTCCATTTTCTACCAGAGTAATAATCTCATTCTCCATAATTTTCCCTCCGCCACCGCATCCGCCAAAACCAACCTCACCTAATATATATACGCCGCACAGGACCAATTGTTCATAGATTATAAAAAAAGCCACGCAGCTTAAGGCTGCATGACTTGTTCTAAACGTTTTTTAGTATCTGAGACGACCGCAGGTACCGCGGTTACATCCATATCATACCATACGATCCTTTTATCACGGCGGAACCATGACAGCTGTCGTTTGGCATACCGCCTTGTTTCCCGTTTAATCAGCTCGATCGCTTCTTCAAGAGTCAGCTGATCGTTTAAATAAAGCGCGATTTCTTTATAGCCGATGGCCTGGAGAGCGGTCGGCTGCTGGGGATACTTTGTAAGCAGCTCCTTTACTTCATCGACGAGACCTGCTGCAATCATCTGATCGACCCGGGCTTCAATCCGCTGGTACAGCAGCTCGCGGTTTCGGTTCAGGCCGATCATAACAGCTCGATACTTCTGCTCCGCTTCTTTTTTAGCCTGCAGTTCGCTGATAGGCATCCCTTGGGTGTAATAAACTTCCAGAGCCCGGATAATTCTCCTTAAATCATTGGGATGCAGTTTCGCAGCCGATTTTGGGTCCACCTGTTTTAGTTCTTCGTGGAGAGCTTCCGGCTCAGTCTCCGCTCTTGCTTGGAGCTCCGTCCTGATTTTCCTGTTTTCCCCCTGATCCGGAAAAAGAAAACCGTCAATCAGGGCATTAATGTACAATCCTGTACCTCCGGTTACCAGCGGGAACCGATTGCGTGCGGCAATCTCTGCGATGCACTGCTCCGCAAGGCGCACATAATCAGCAGCAGTAAACTTCTGATCCGGATTGATGATATCCAGGAGATGGTGCTTAACCAAACTCTGCTCTTCTAGGCTTGCTTTTGCTGTTCCAATGTCCATCCCGCGGTAAACCTGCATGGAATCCGCAGATATGATCTCACAGTTTAACTCCTGTGCTAGTGTCAGGGCAGTTTCGGTTTTGCCCACTGCTGTCGGTCCAACCAGCACCAGGACAACTGGTTTCTGCATTAAATCACCTACCAAAGCGTCGTTCAATCTCTTTATCTTCCAGCCTGACAATAATCGGACGTCCATGGGGACAGGTAAAGGGATTTTCAGTATCAGCCAGCTGTACCAGCAGCGAATGAATCTGCTTTTCACTTAATCTCTGTCCGGCCTTGATCGCACTTTTACAGGCCAGCGTAACAGCAGCTTTTTCCCGCCAGTTATTTCGCTCTGAAAGATTGCTTACCAGATCCAAGATCAGCTGCTCATCTACGGAAATCCCTCGCGATGCGAAGAACTGAGGAATGCCTCGCAGAAGAAAACTGTTAGTGCCGAATTCCTCCAGCTCTACCCCAAAACCGTTCAGCTTTTCTAGCTGTTCGGCTACAAGTTCCGCCTGCGCACTGCTGAATTCCAGCGCCTGAGGAAGTACCTGCTGCACGTGGGGGGCTGCCCCATCCCTAGTTAAGAACTCGTAAATAATGCGTTCATGCACAATATGCTGGTCCAGGAGCCAAAGGCCGTTATCTGTTTCCAAGATAATGTAAGTCTGTCTGAACTGGCCAATAATCCGACCGTTCAACAGCTGATCTTTAACCTGATACACATCTGCTGAAGGAGTTTCTTTAACCAACGCTCCCCCATCATACTCTCTGGCTGTTACGGACGATTTCACCGGCTGTTCAATTTCCACAGCAGCAATCTCGGACTGGTAACTTGCTGCAGAATTTGAAAGACGTTTTTCACTGCGGAGAAACTCGTCCACCCTGCTCCAAGTGCGGGGCTGCCAAGGGAAAAACTCCTGAAAATCCAGATTAATCTGCTCCGATTGAGTCTCCTGGTGGATAACAGGTTCTTGTTTCACACTTGTAATTGTCTGGCTGAGGTCACTGGTAAGCAGAGCATCTCTGCAAGCCCTGCTGATTTCCTGATAAACCTCACTGTCATCCTGAAACCGCACTTGACTCTTAGCAGGGTGCACATTTACATCAACTACTGTAGGATTCATACTCAGGTTTAAGAAAAAGATGGGATACTCTCTGTGAGCCAGCATGCCCGCGTAGGCTCTTTCTACAGCGCTGGAGACTAACGAACTATCAATAATTCTGCCGTTAAGAATAATCAGCTGGGCTTGGCGGCTTTTCCGGGTTATGCTCGGTTTGCTGAGATATCCGCTGATTCTTCCCCACTCAGTCTTAGCATCGATTGACACTAAATTCTTAATCGTACGGTGATCAAAGACATTCGCCAGCGCCGCTTTCAGCTCACCCTGACCATGAGTTCGCACAGCCAGCTTTTCGTCAGCAACCAGTTTAAAAGCGATTTGAGGATGAGCCAAAGCAATCCTACTTACAAACTCCACAATATAGCGCCGCTCAGTTGGAGACTGCTTTAAAAACTTATACCGGGCTGGGGTATTGTAAAACAAGCGTCTGACTTCTACTGTTGTGCCGGTTTCCATACCCACCGGCTCAATTACCGCTTGGTCATCCGCTCCAAAAGATATTTGATACCCCTGCAAGGTATCCCGAGTTCTCGAGCGGAGCACAAGATCCGATACGCTGGCAATGCTGGCCAGCGCTTCACCGCGAAAACCAAGAGAAGTAATGTTGAACAGATCGTCCACGGTAATGATCTTGCTGGTTGCATGGGATAAAAAAGCAACTTTTAGATCATCACGGTGAATTCCGTGACCGTTGTCGCTCACCCTAATATATTCCTTCCCGCCATCCTTGATCTCTATTTCAATGCTCGTTGCCATGGCATCGATGGAGTTTTCCACCAACTCTTTAACAACCGACACCGGCCGCTCAATTACTTCTCCCGCGGCGATTTTATGGGCTATGAAGTCCGGAAGTACCTGAATGCGACTCATTTTCCTTCACCCTCAACTAGTTTTCGCTGCAGTTCTGCTATAAGATTTAACGCAGCCAGCGGCGTGATATCATTGATATTTACACCTAAGAGCTCCTCTTTCAGGGCTGTGTAGTTCTCCCACTCCTGCTCTTCCTGTTCCCTGGCAGCCGCTGCCTGAGGATGGAGCAGACTTTGGAACAGATTAAGCTGCACCGGCTTCTTTTGGTCTGCTTCCAGCTGGTAGAGGATGTTTTCAGCCCGGTTAATGATGCTGTTTGGCATCCCGGCCATTCTCGCTACGTTGATCCCGTAGCTTTTGTCGGCGTTGCCGGGAATTACTTTGTGAAGAAAATAGATTCTGCCGCCGTGGTCCTCTACCGCCATTTGATATGTCTTCAAACTGGGCAAGGTCTGCTCCAGCCGGGTTAATTCATGGTAGTGGGTTGAAAATAATGTTCTGGCATTCACCCGGTCATGAATGTACTCGATAACTGCTTGGGCAATAGCCATGCCGTCAAATGTGCTGGTACCCCGACCTAATTCATCCAGGATGATTAAGGAGCGCTCTGTAGCATTGCGGACAAGGTTTGCTGTTTCACTGCACTCAACCATAAAGGTGCTCTGTCCGGTGCTGAGGTCATCAGCGGCACCAATTCGAGTAAAGATTTTATCAACAATGCCAATGGAAGCCGATTTCGCCGGCACAAAACTGCCGATTTGAGCCATGATAACGATTAGGGCAGTTTGGCGCAAGAATGTGCTTTTTCCTGCCATATTCGGACCTGTCAGCAGAATGATCTTTTTGTCTTCTGTCAGCGATAAGTCATTAGGTACAAAGCTAGACTGGATAGCCTCAATGACAGGGTGGCGTCCGTCTATAATCTCGATCTTGGTATCAGTGGTGATTTGAGGGCAGACATAGCCCTGATCCAGCGCAACTCTCGCCAATGATTGAAATACGTCGAGAACAGCTAGGATGTGAGCGTTGTTTTGAATCTCGACCACATGGGCATTGACCTGATCCCTGACTTGGGTAAACAGTTCATATTCTAGTTCAGTAATCCGCTCTTCTGCACCAAGAATCATTGCCTCTTTTGCTTTTAGTTCTGGAGTAAAGTAGCGTTCAGAATTAGCGAGGGTTTGCTTGCGCTGGTAATCCTCCGGGACTCGATCAAGATTGGCCTTAGTCACTTCGATATAATAACCGAAAACTTTGTTAAACCCAACTTTCAGCGATTTAATTCCGGTTCTGTCGCGTTCTGATGCCTCCAGAGCTGCAATCCAGGACTTCCCATCTTTATTAGTTTGGCGCAGTTCATCTAGCTCCGCGTTAAACCCAGCTTTGATCAGCCCACCTTCCCGCACGCTGACCGGCGGATTTTCTACAATCGCCCGCTCGATTATTTCTGTCAATTCATTAAGAGGATTTAGTTTTTGAATGTATTCGGTTAGCGCAGACTCTTCTTGCTCCAGCAGAGCCTGGATTTTCGGAACTTGCAGCAGCGATCTTTTCAGCGCAATCAGGTCTCTAGCATTACCGGTGCCATAGACCAATCGACTGGTTAAACGCTCCAGATCCTGAACTTGATCCAAAAGCTCTGCTAATTCCATGCGGATGATGCTGTTATCGACCAGGTAAGCAATAGCTGCCTGCCGTTTTTTGATGGCTTGCAGATCAATCAGTGGTTTTTCGATCCATGAACGCAGCAGTCGGGCTCCCATGCTGGTAACAGTTTGATCGATTACTCCTAACAGCGAACCAACCTTCTTTCCTTCCCGAATAGTGCGGGACAGCTCCAAATTTCGGAAGCTGGACGCATCAATCTGCAGATATTGTGACAGTGAGTAGTTAGTAATATGGGTAATGTGAGTCAGGGCTGCTTTCTGAGTTTCTCGCAGATAAGCTAAAACTGCTCCGGCACATTGAATCAGCAGTTCGTGGTCTAAACCTAAAACATGAAGATTCTGGACCTGGAAATGGTCCATCAAAAGGTATTCGCAGGTATCGGGGTACCAATTCCGGTGCTCTGTTTTAGTAATAGTTGGATTTATTTCATCTAGATAGGATGAAAGCTCCATGCTGTTGTTATTAGGAATGATTATTTCAGCCGGTTTAATCCGAGTAAGTTCGTCTTTAAAACTAGAGGGATCTTGGATCAGGGTAACCTTAAACTCCCCTGTAGATAAATCAACAATTGCCATCCCAAATTTACCATCTTGCTCGATAATTCCGACCAGATAGATATTTGAATTTTCATCAACATCGGCTTCTAAATAGGTGCCTGGTGTGACTACGCGAATGACATCCCTTTTTACGACACCTTTCGCAGTTTTAGGGTCTTCTAGCTGTTCACAGATAGCGACACGAAATCCATTTTTGATTAGCTTTTCTAGATATCCATCCACTGCGTGGTAAGGCACACCGCACATGGGGATTGGATTCTCTTTATTGCGGTCTCGTGAAGTTAACGTGATATCTAAAACCTTTGCGGCTATTTTGGCATCATCTCCGAACAGCTCGTAAAAGTCTCCCAGACGGAAAAACAATAATGTGTCCGGATATTGGGATTTTATGCGAGTATACTGCTGCATCATGGGCGTTTGAGTCACTATATACACCTCCATATCTCTAGTTTCTTCGCTTTTTACTGAGCTAACTCCTGCACTTAGCCCATAAAGAAAAGACTACTTGCGTAGTCTTCTCAAGGTTGTAATGACTCTTCCCAATAGGGTATGCGGTCAATTATTTGATAGATTAAAATTTCGTGCTCCCGCTCCAGCTGCTGCTTATACTCAGGCAGACGGGCTATCTGCTGGGGGCTGATCTGGCAGTGGATTTCGTCTCCAATCTGTACCACCAAATCCGAGGGCAGAGGAAATCTGCGTTCGCTTTCCGGATCGTAGACCAGAAAATATCTGACCATACAGGCTTTAGGCTCCACAATTTGGCCCACCACCTGCCCAACATAATCACCACTGCAGTCGACTAAAGGCAGCTGCCAAGTGTCGCGGTTGCGATCCAGAATTAGAGTTCTATCTCGGTCGAGCCACACGCTGATTCCTCCTTTCTGTGCTTACAGCAGAACGCCCCTCAAACTCCAGGTTTTAGCCTCTGTAATCTTTACATTGACCAGCTTGCCGACTAGGTCAGGTGAGCCTTCGAATAAAACCTGCTTGTTCGTGCGGGTTCTGCCGGATAACTCCTTGGTCTTTGCCATTACTTCATCAACGAGGATCTCTTCTGTTTTCCCAATCTGAGCCTGCATATACCGGAGACTGATATCGTTCTGCAGCTCAATTAAGCGATAAATTCGGTCTTTCTTTACCTCTTCCGGCACTTGATTCTTCATTTTTGCTGCTGGAGTACCGGTTCGGGGAGAATAAATAAAGGTAAACGCTGAGGAGAACTGGACTTTTTCGACTAAAGCTAGTGTATCCTCGTAATCTTCTTCTGTTTCTCCAGGAAACCCGACAATCAGGTCTGTAGTTAGGCTGATATTTGGAATCGCTTCTTTTATCTTCGCCACAAGATCTAAATAGTATGCACTAGTATAGCGGCGGTTCATGATCTTGAGGATGCGGTCGCTGCCCGCCTGCACCGGCAGATGTAGATGCTCGCATACTTTTGGCAGTGAAGCCATGGCTTCAATTAGACTATCTTTCATATCTTTCGGGTGGCTGGTTGTAAAGCGGATCCGCTCTATGCCGGAGATTTCATTGATCATCGCCAGCAGATCAGCAAACTCGGTTCCAATACCTAAATCGACCCCGTAGGTATTTACATTTTGCCCTAGTAAGGTTACTTCTTTATATCCTGCTTCAGCGAGTCTGGTTATTTCATCGACAATATCCTGAGGATGTCTGCTCTTTTCCCGGCCGCGGGTGTACGGCACAATGCAGTAGCTGCAGAAATTATTACATCCGTAGATAACATTAACAAACGCCTTAAGACTGTTTTGGCGGATTACAGGTAAATCTTCAATGATTTCCTGGGAATCCTCCCACACCTCTACCACCCTCTCGCCGGTTTGTGCCCGCTCTAAAAGCTCAGGTAGGCGGTGGATGTTGTGGGTACCGAAGACCAAATCCACATGAGGCAGTTTATCCAAAATATTAGCCCGCTCAGCTGCCTGCTGCGGCATGCAGCCGCAGATTCCGATGATCAGGTTTGGATTCTGCTCCTTTAACGCTTTGAAAGCGCCGATGTGACCGTAGACTTTGCGCTCAGGATTATCCCGAACACTGCAGGTATTGTATAGAATCAAATCAGCTTCGGTAAGCTCCTCGGTTTGAGTATAACCTAGGTTTACCAGAATACCGATGATAACCTCGGAGTCATGCTCATTCATCTGACAGCCCATAGTTTTGAGATAAAATTTACGATCTTGGTTGGTATTTATATTGTTCATACTTTTGCTGTCCTCCTTCCGGTGATTAATTCTTGGCTTCTCACATTTTTCCTGCTGGCATATTTGGACACAATTTGACCATAATTGGAGATACTAACAATAATAGGATTGCTTAAGGAGGTTGATCGGTGTTAATAGTATTCACACGCACTTTTATAATCTATGCCGTGGTAGTATTTATCATGCGGATCATGGGGAAAAGACAAATTGGTCAGCTTGAACCCTATGAGCTGGTAGTAGCCATTACGATTGCAGAATTAGCTGCTATTCCCATGCAAGATAAAAGAATTCCCCTCATTAACGGGCTGGTTCCTATTTTTACACTGCTTTTTATTCAGGTGGCCATCTCTTATTTTAACATGAAAAGCCTGTGGTTTCGAGCTTTTATGGACGGCAGTCCTAGTATCGTTATTCAAAACGGCAAGATGCGGATCGATGAGCTGTCTAAGGCCAGATACAATGTCAATGAGCTCTTGGAACAGCTCCGGATCCAGGGTTATCCTAACATTGCCGATGTTGAGTTTGCAATTTTAGAAACAAGCGGCAATCTCAGCATCGTGCCAAAGTCTCAAAAGCGGGCTTTAACTCCAGAAGATCTGCAAATTGATACTAAATACGAAGGCCTACCTGTCCCCCTGATTATCGACGGTAGAATTCAGTACGATAACCTTGCAGAAATAAATCTTACCGCGGAGTGGCTCGTCGGTGAACTCGCAAAATTTGAAATTACTGATGTGAGCAAAGTCTTTTTGGCGAGTCTGGATACTGAGGGAAAGCTGTTCTATCAAACCAGAGAGGAGCGTTAAAATGCGCCTGTTGATTGGATCAACGGTTTTAATCATCGTTTTTTTGATCGCTGCTGGCTATGTAACTAACCAGACGCTGGAGTTTATTAATAACTATCGCGAAGAGCTTAAACAGCTCCGCCAGGTGATGCTGGATCAAGACTGGCATCAAGCCCAAAACTTGGTTGGACAGCTGCGGCAAAAATGGGATGGGGTCCAGGATTACTGGGATTGGTATATCGTCCACGAAGATATTGAAAACGTGGAGGTTGCTCTGGCAAGATTGGTGAGCTTTATTGATTCCCAGGACTTATCATCTGGCTTGGCGGAGCTGGCCCAGCTGGATATGCATTTCAGCCACATCTACCGCAATGAATTGTTTAACCTCCAAAATGTACTCTAAGCTATATCCGTATTTTTTTCACCAGCTGTTGGGTAACGATTCCTACAAAAAAACCGGTGGGAATTGCAAAAAACAATAGATACGGAAGCAGATAGAAGAAGCCGATCTGCTCATACATAAAACAGGCGACAGCAAGCTGAGTCGTGTTATGTGTAAAAGCTCCCAAAGTACTTAAACCGATAACACTGAAATGTTTAGACCACAGCTGATAACAGATGCCCATTACCAGCGTGCTGGTTAAACCGCCGAAAAAGCTGAGAAAAAAAGTAGGTGTAAAAAGACCGGCTCCAAACATGGAGCCCAAAAAGGTGCGTACAATTGTAACTGCCACTGCTTCTTTATAACCAAAACGGATAATAACATACAGCGCTGCAATATTGGCGAGCCCAAGCTTTGCTCCCGGTACAGGTGTGGGAATTGGGATTAAGGATTCAAATATGTGCAGGCCCATGGCGATGCCCACCATCAGTCCCAGATATACTACTTTATTTGTCCGATTAACTGTCATGGGGTTCCTCCGTCAGCTAAGTTAATTTCTGTTTTCCGCTGTATACTACAATTCCATCTTCATGCCACAATACCTTCACATTAGTGGCAGGCTGCAGAAATTGGTATTTTTGATTGCGGTAGGCGACCGTAACATTAGGATGGACAGCACCGATTAAGATCTTTCCTTCGGTGGTGATCGACGCGCTGGCTGCGCTTCCGCTTCTACTGCCCATTTCCTTGACTTCAATATTTCCGGTTCTGACAGTTACATGGCTGTTGCGAAAGACCCCTTGAGGCTGATAGTACCCTCTGCCTGCGATGATGTTTGAATAATACACGCCTTTGCCCTGCACACGAACAATACCTGAAGCCTCAATCGTGGTGTTCTGCAGATATCCTACCTGCACATCGGCGGTTTCATCTGAACTCTTCTGGAACTCAGACTGCCAGAAATTGATCCTATCGATTAACTGCTGTACAAAGGTAATATCGCCAATCCTTAAGGGACCTCGATCAAGAAAATAGTGTTTTAGCTCCAGCAATAGAGTACGAAAATCCGGTGAAAACAGATCTAGTTCAGTTCCGAAGTCTGCATCAAATTCTCTGATCATTTTCGGGATAGCATTAAACTTGATTTCAATTAAGTTCTTAATAATGGTGCCCGCATCAATGGAAACCATGCGCGAGCCGACTATAAAATAGGCTTGAATAAGCTGGCCGAATTGTACGCTCAATTTATGCAGATAGGAAGCCGCGCGAGTGAAAACAGCGCTTACTCCTCCGGCTTTAATCTCTGCCGCGATAGCATTCTTCCTGATAACCACATTGCCCTCTGCTTCAATATAGGCTTGATCAACCATACCGAAGACCTGCACTCCGCCGCTAACAGCTTCAATTCTAACCTGATCGGTTACACTGCCCCGAACCACTATTTCACCATTAAAACGTATATTACCGGTTTCCAGGTTAGCATCAGAATTAAGTTCAAATACCTTTAATACTTTCAAAATCCCATTGTGAACTACAGGCAGACCTGCGCGTTCAGCTAATGCAGTCAGCTGATCGTCACTTAAACGTACGCCCTCACCCACTAAGAGCTGAGGATTCTTTGGCTCAGCAACCGGAATCGGTTCTCCCAGTACATTGATACCTTCTTCACCGGGTACTCCTAAAACTCGATGGGCGAGAACATCTTGAGAATTAACTGACGGCACTGGCTTCAGCTCGTAGTAATCAATGCGGTCTGCATCCAGATCTAAATCAGGTTCAGACTCCTCATCTTTAAACTCGTATTTAATATATCCATCCTGCGGCGGTACAGGCACTTTGCCGATGGCTGCCAGAATCTCTTCCTGCTCAGAGTACACAGTTCGGCTTAATTTCTCAGTCTTTAAACCGTATACAACTCCAGCATTCCTTAATGCAGCAACCATTTCTTCCGTCGTGACCGGAGGCGCCGGGATTGGTTCTTTCCTCAGTTTCAGCTCTAATAATCGGGATGGAGGCTGATCCTCAAGATAATACCTGAATCCGTCGCTGCGAGTAATGTGCAGGTAAGCTTTCAGTTTATCAGGCGATATAAAAACCGCCACTTCCTTTACCGGTGTCTCTTCTGGCGGTAATGTCAGTTTGAGCGGTTTGAGTCCTTGATTCAGCTCCAGTCTCTGATGAAGCTCAACACCATTATAGGTGACTGATATGCTGCTGTCGAATATAATAATCGGATACCTGCCGCCATCGTCCGGCGGTGAATATTTGAGCTCACCATGCTCCACCCAAACGGTCCCATCATTGTTGATCTCGCTTTTATGCTGATCATCATCTTTAACTATTAACTTGACAGCAGCTGAGCGGGTCGGAAAACCGAAAATACTCTTCCTTGGCTCACTGATGACTTCAATATCGACCTGAGAACGCTCCAATCTCAGCTGTTTCAAACCAATTTCTATCGCTTTCTCGACTGTTTCTGCCTGAAAGATGACTTCTTTTGCCATTTATACGACTCCTCTAAACATGATTATTGTTTCCGGTAAACACAGTAGCTCACCCGCTCTAAGCCGTATTGCGATGGATTAATGATATGTTCGGCTGAACCCACAATGAAAAACCCTCGTGGATTAAGCGAACTAACAAAGTGCTCAATCAGCTCTTTTTGGATTTCTGCTGTAAAATAGATGAATACATTGCGGCACAAAATTAAATCAAAATTTTGGGGAAAGGGATCAGTAAGTAAATTATGTCTAGAAAACGCAACATGTTTTTTGACGTCTTCAATAACTGCGTACCTATCATCAGTAGGGATGAAATACTTCTCCAAAAACGGGTCTGGAACCTGATTGACTTGATTGGCATGATATATAGCTTCTTCAGCTTTCTCTAAGCTGTCTAGGTCAATATCAGTTCCGATGATTTCTCGAAATTGAAGCTTATGCTCTAAAAGCAGCATTACGATGGAATACGCTTCCGCTCCAATTGAGCACCCGGCACTCCAGATTCGGGCATTAGGCCCAGCAATCGCGGGCAGGACATCCGTTTCAATGTAAGAAAAAACAATCCGATCACGGAAGAAATGCGAAGTATTGATTGTTAAATAGTCCAAAAAACTGCGGCGGTGCTCTGGATTGGTTTTAAGCATATTGAGTAATCCGGCAAAATCTTTTAAATCATAGCGGCTGATCCACTGGAGGATCCTGCGGTGCATCTGCTGTTCTTTATAGCTGTTCAGATCGAGATGGATCAGATCATGAACCTGCTGTTTAAATCTGCCATAATCCATTTCTAACTTCCTCCACTGATCCGATTCACTAATTTGGTGATCGAATCGGCAATTTGCTCGATGGGCAGAACATAATCAGCATTGCCCATTTCGTATACCGCCTTAGGCATACTGAAAATCGTAGAGGTGTCTTTATCCTGGACAATCGTAAATCCACCTCTCTCCTTAATAGCTGCCATGCCTTCAGCACCATCGTTACCCATACCCGTAAGCACAACCCCAACAATTCGATCATAAAACACATTTACCAGGCTGAGCATGGTGACATCGATTGCTGGACGCAGATACTTAACTGGCGGATCTTGGTTGAGCCGCACCTTTTTATCCTGGTCTATTTCCATATGAAAATCTCCAGGAGCAACCAAAGCCAGACCATTTTTTATGGTATCTCCTTCTTGTGCTTCGCGTACCTCTAATTGGGACAGGTTATCAAGGCGGGCGGCCAAACTTTTTGTAAAATTCTTCGGCATATGCTGAACCACCAGCACACCTGCGTCCAAATCAGCAGGTAGCTGTAAAAACAGTTCTTCCAAAGCTTTAGGACCGCCAGTTGATGAACCGATAACAACGATATTTTCGGCTGCACCTGTCTTTACTCCCATAACAGGTTTCGCAGGAGGCTTGGGGGTGGGTTCGATCCGAATATCCCGCGCCGGTGGTTTGTGGACTACAACTCCGGCTAATGAGCGCACCTTAGAAACCAGCTCCTCCTCCACTTTGCGCAGGTCAAGGGAGATATTCCCGGAAGGTTTTGCGATAAAATCTATTGCACCGTACGACAGGGCTTTAATCGTACTTTCCGAGCTGCGTTCTGTAGTACTAGCCAGCACCAAAATCGGCATTGGTTTAGAAGCCATAATTCGTTTAATCGTTGAAAGCCCGTCCAGTACAGGCATCTCTAGATCCAGCGTCAGGACATCTACTTCCCAGCGATCTAATTTATTCAGCGCATCTAACCCATTGCGAGCAGTACCGACAACCTCTATGTCCGGCTGTTCATTAAGGATCTCAGAAATTAATTTCCGCATAAAAGCACTATCGTCGACAACGAGAACTTTTATTGCCACTGTGCTCCTCCTTAAATCTCTTTAGGTTCCCCACCGATTGTGGTGACCATAACGACTCCTGAATCTACAAAAAGCTTCATTTTGCGACCACGATTTCCCGCGATATCTTTACCAAGAATAGGGATATTAAATAACTCCAACTGCTTTATGACTGCCTTAACATTTTTATAACCAACACTGAGGTGTTCGGGAGTAATATTGCTGAATAGATGGGCTCCGCCTGCAATTTTTGCAACCAGCCGTTCCCTGCTGGCACCGGCATTGAGTGTTAAATCAATCAGAGCCGGAATCGCTGTATCGGCATATTTTCCCGGCATAGAACTGCTGTCTGAGTTACTGCGGCTTTCCGCTAAAAAAATATGAGCTAATGCTCCAACCTTGGCTGCAGAGTCATAAAAACTTACGCCTACGCATGAACCTAAACCAACGGTGGTTAAGATGCCGCTGTCACGCATGACGCGGATCTCACCCATGTTGACAAAAACTTCATTCATTTAATGTCCTCCAGATTCCAACCACTGGATACTCTTTTGTAGAGAGATTCAAATACTTCATTGTCGGGAATAAAGATGAGATGTCCAGAAAGCTCTAGAGCTTCAGTGTTAAATGTTGTGTCTAGTATGGTTACGTTTTCAACAATTCCTGCGCTGGCAAGAATGCTCTCCCAAATTGCTCCATTCATATCGATTACAATTCCCGGGACCGTTGGTTTGATTTTTGTATCTGACAGTAGGCTCAATGCAGTTACATAGGAACTAAGCATGATATTACCGACTTCAAGGATTGCCGATTCACCGATTTCACTCAAATGCTCACCCTGTTTACCGGTTAAATGATTGGCTAAACTTACAGCGCAGTCAAGTGGCAGAATAAATGCCATATCGCCTTTGATGGATTCAATCATGCGCATGTAAATACATACCACTATTTCTTCACGGCTGCCTATAAAGCTTGCTGCTTCGCTGAAGGAAAGCATGCGAGCTTTGGGAACGGTAAGTTTTAACTCTGCATCCTGCAGCAGCTGAGACAGCGCGGTTGTTGCATGACTGGCACCTATGTTACCGAGTTCCTGCAAAAAATCTAGTTTTATATCCACCTGCAGACCCCCTAGCTGGAAGCCTTATGGAGAGCCTCAATAACGCGCTGAGCGTCAAACGGCTTCACTAAGAAATCCCTGGCACCAGCATTTAGAGCTTCTATTACCATTGGTTTTTGACCCATTGCACTGCAGACAATGATTCTCGCATCGGAATCAAACTTCACTATTTCCTTAATTGCAGTAATGCCATCCATTTTTGGCATGGTGATATCCATGGTAACTAAATCCGGCCTGAGTTCTTTGTATTTGCTTACTGCCTCTTCTCCATCGGCGGCTTCACCAATTACTTGGAACCCGTTTTTCTGGATCACATTTCTGAGGGTCATCCGCATAAATGCAGTGTCATCAGTTATTAATACTGTCTTAGCCAATGGATTCACTCCTTCCCTTAATTAGTGAATTGTGGTCTAGAATCAGTGCAACATCGCCATTACCCAGTACCGTAGCACCACTAATACCGCGAATATCTCCAAGTATATTTGGTAATGACTTGATTACGATTTCCTGCTGTCCGATTATATCATCTACAATAAAACCGGCTTTCTCACCTTGGGACTCTACCACGATGACCGAAAGAGTGTCTCCATGGTTTACCTGGCCAAATCCAAGCGCTTCATTCAGATCGAGCAGCGGTAGGATCTCATCGCGCAGCACGATCACTTTTTGGCGGGAAACAGTTTTGATCTGGCTGCTAATTACCAGAAGGTTTTCTCGCACTGATTGGATCGGAAGTGCGTAAACTTGGCTGCCGCAGGTTACCAGCAGTGCTTTAATGATTGCCAGTGTGAGAGGAAGCTTAATGGTAACACAGATACCTTCGCCGGGTGATGATTCAATTTCAACCTGTCCACTCAAACCTTCAACGATGCTTTTTACTACATCCATTCCCACACCGCGCCCTGAGACATCTGTAACAGCTTTGTTTGTGCTGAATCCGGGCCTGAAGATCAAATCGACAGCCTGTTCCATGGTTAAATCGCCGGAATAATTGGGCGGAAGTAGTCCTTTTTCGATCGCACTTTCCTTAATACGTTCCAGTTCCAGTCCTTGACCATCGTCATAAACCTGAATGATCACATGACCACCTTCATGAAATGCGCTCAATCTCAAGGTTGCCTCAGCAGATTTGCCAAGAGCCAACCGCTGTTCAGTGGTTTCAATGCCGTGGTCAATACTGTTGCGAACCAAGTGAACTAAAGGATCACCGATTTGATTAACCAGCGAGCGATCTAATTCTGTTTCTTCACCCACAATCTCGAGGTTAATTTCTTTTCCATAAGTCTGGGCAAAGTCTCTCACTAAGCGGGGAAAGCGGTCGAACACCTGCTTAATCGGTACCATCCGCAGCTTCATAGCTGCATATTGCAGTTCGGTTGTGATCCGATCCAGCTGAACTAGAGCATTTTTGGTGTTATCAGTCAGCATCTCGGTTTGAATCTCCATCACCTGGGTTTTGCTGATCACTAGTTCGCCGATTAAGTTAATCAGTCCATCCAGACGTTCTGTCTCTACTCGAATATAGCGATCAACGAATGCCCCCCGGGACATCACAGGTGCAGACTTAGCATGCTGTTGTGCTGGAGAAGTCTTTTCAACTGCGGCAGCTAATTCGCTGCTGGGTTGATTTTCTTGAGGTGAAACTGCTTGCGCTGCAGGCTTAGAGGGGACAAACTCAATAGGTGTAACCGACACATACTCGATTTCCGAAATTCTTTCGACCGTATTGGCGATCGTTTCGCGGTCCTTTTGCGACAGCAGAATAACTGCAAACTCCAAATCAAACTTTTCATCCTCAAGGTCTTGAGCAGGAGGATTACTTTTGATAATCGTGCCGACCTGCTCTAAAGCTTGAAAGACAGTATAGACCCGCACCGACTTTAACAGGGTCTTCGGCCGCAGCCTTATGACAATCTTATACGGCAGATAACCTTCGTTAGCAGCCGACTGCACAACTTCAAGTTCAAAATCTTCAAATGTAATATCAATGCTTGATTCAGCAAGCTTCTGACTGTCCTCTTGGTGCTTAAGGCTGATCTCTAGATTATCGCGTTTCTGCATTAACTTTCTCAGTTCAGCAGCGAGGTGCCTTAAATCCGGCAGTTCTTCCTCGAGCAGAGTCTTTTCTAATAATGTCTGGAGACCGTCAATCGCCGAAAAAAGTACGTTCACCACCGGTTCAGTGGCACTTAACTCTCCGATTCTGAGCAGATCTAAAACACTCTCAATTTGATGGGTAAAATCTGCAAGCTCTTGGTAACCCATAGTACCGGACATCCCTTTTAAACTGTGGGCTGCCCGAAACATTTCATTTAAAGCTGTGCGATCATCTGGATTATTCTCTAGGCGCAGTAAATATTGGTTTAAAGCTTGTAAATATTCGTGTGCTTCTGCAGCAAACACGTCTTTGAATTCAGATGCATCCAAAGTTAATCCCCCCTTTGGTGTCAGCTGATGCTTTTGATTCTGTTGCTGGCGGTAGATATTTCTGTGATTCTAATTCCAAACTGCTCCCCTACTACTACAACCTCTCCGCGAGCAATTAGGGTGTTGTTGGCATAAACATCGATAGGTTCTCCATCAAGCGTATCCAACTCCATGATATGACCAGGACCGAGCTTTAAGATGTTTTCGATTGACATCTTGGTCCTGCCCAATATTGCTCTCACCTTGACAGGAATATCTTTAATCAGTTCAATATTGAGGTTGCCTAAATCATGGATTGCCTGTTTTTCGTCAGCTATAAGGCTGTCCCACGCAAGAGTTCCCGCAGGTTCCACCTCGGGCTCAACCGGAATATCCGGGGCGGGGTCTGCCACTTCGGCGCTGTCCATCTCAGCGCTTTCTTCCGCAGCAAATAGGCTTGCCACCATCTCTTTAGCAAAATCCAGATCAATCAACTGCAGCATTACGCTGTCAACAAGATCAGAGATGTTAAACCGAAATGAGATAACAGCAACCATATCGTCGCCAGCGCCGAGGACATCAATATCCTCACCAAGATTCTGTCTGAAAGCATCTGGCGGTGAAATGTTGATCAGACGATTAAACAGCTCGGACATGGACGTAGCTGCCGAGCCCATCATCACATTCATGGCCTCAGAAAGGGCGCTCATGGTGATTTCATCAACAACATCCGGAAACTCACTTTCGTCCAAACCCATCATTAAAGCTCCAATTACAGCGGCATCTTCTTCCTTGATCACCAGCAGATTCGATCCCTGCAGCCCTGTTTGGTATTTTACATCCACAACGATGCAGGGTATGGGATAGCTCTGCTGAACATCCGCTAACGAAGCCACCGATACATCCGGAACTGTAATTGTAACTTTCCGGTTGATCAGTGTGGACAAGGCAGTGGCAGCTGAGCCCATTGAGATGTTGCCTATTTCCGCGAGTGTATCTTTTTCCATTGCGGTTAAGTCTTTCTTGTCTGATGAATCGATTCCACGAATTAGAGCATCAATTTCACTTTGATCTAAAATATTGTCATTAGCCATTTTTCTACTCCTCTTGTGATTCACAAATCGATGTAATAACGACACCAAGCTTATCACCCAGTTTACCGGGGGTGCCTTTGAACTTGGTTAGTGAACCAACCTTTACATCTACATTTTCACTCCGCTTGCGGTCCAGTTCTATGACATCGCCGATTTCTAAAGTCAGCAGATCATTAACTGAGACTATGGCGGCGCCGAGCTCTACTTCTATTGGAAGTACTGCGGACTTAACCCGTTCTCTCAGCTGAGCCAACTTTTCTGGATCTGGTGGAGTCAGTGATTCGAACAGCCGATGCTGCGTAATCTTGGACAGAACTGGTTCAAGTGTCCTAAATGGGATGCAAATGTTAAAACTATCTGTTACCTCATTAAACTCAAAGCGCAGTGAAACCACGACAACAACATCCCGATCGGTTGCGATCTGGAGAAATTGAGGATTGTGTTCAACCGCCTGAAGTTTAAAATCTATTGCTTCAACATCCTTCCAAGCATCACTGAGGATCTTACCAAAATTGGTGATTACCTGACGTTTAAACACAGCCATCTCAATATCGCTCAAACCACGGGAAAACCCATAGCTCTCGCCCCTGCCTCCGCAGAGACGGTCATGCATGATAAACGCGCTGTCGGGTGTCAGCTGAACCACAATACTGCCCGGCAGTGGAGACGCATCAAAAATACTCAGGACAGATGGATGCGGAAGTGAACGCACAAACTCTCCGAAGGTTAACTGATCGATAGCTTGAAATTTAAGCTCGAACCTTGTTCGGAACTTAGCCGACATTAACCCCGAATAGGCGCGGCTGAACTGCTCGTGGATTCTCTGCAATCCCCTCAGCTGATCTTTAGAAAACTTATTCGGTTTGGTAAAGTCATAAGGCGCATCGGATAAATCTTCAATTACTTCTTGAATGGCATCTTTCGGCTGCAGTGTAGCTTGGATCAGTTGATCTATTTCAGATTGGCTGAGAATATCTTCCATCTTTACCTCACCTCTCTTAATACATATATCGGCAGATTATTGGGGATCTCCAGCGGCAGCGGCCTCGCTTTCCAGGTTTTTCAACTCGATCTGCTCTTCAGTAGATAAAATTTTAGCCACTTCCAGCAGAATGATCAAACGATCATCTACTTTACCAACACCTTTTAGATACTCCGCCCGCAAACCGGCAATGCTCCGCGGCGGCGGTTCGATTGCCGATTGAGGCACTCGCATAACTTCTGTAACTGCATCAACTACAAATCCAACACTTCCGTCATTGATATCCACAATGATTACCCGAGTTTCAGCTGTGTTGTCTGCTTCCGGAACACTGAAACGTTTCCGCAGTGAAATAACAGGGATGATCTCTCCACGAATATTAGTAACTCCTTCGATAAAATCACTAGAATGTGGCAGCTTCGTGATATTCGGTGGTTTAATGATTTCGCGGACTTGAGTTATTTCAAAGGCAAACTCTTCATTGTAAAGATCGAAGACAACTAACTGCATTTCCTGGTCTACCGTTAGTTCATTCGCCATATCTTTTACTCCTTTCGGAATTGGTTATTGGTTACAATACCCCATATTACTAGTAAATTCGATTATTATCCAGTAATTCCCTGCAAAAACTTCAAACTCGCAAAATCTAAATTGAAAATAAAAAAATCTAACTCGCCCAGAATAGGCAAGTTAGATTTTTAACTTCAATCGCCTTATTTAATAAATCCGATTAAGACGCTGACTGCGGCAGCAGCGATAGCGATCATTGCGGTACTTTTCGCCGATTTCAGTTCTTTTTCGGTTACTGCCTTGTAGTGATCAAACTCAGCCTGCAGTTCAGCAACCGTGCTTGATAATCCCCGCTCCCGGATAATGGCAGCGTTCATCTGCACAGCAATTTCATCGGAAATCCGCTTGTTTAACGCGGCCAGTTCCTCTTCAGATAGGCCTACCTGAGCAGCTAGGCTTTCAATGTCAGCCTGAAGCTGTTCCAGTGAGGAGCTGGTGGATTGCGCCTGCGCAGCGCGGTTTTGCTTCTCCTGCTCGAGCATAACTGCAATATTCTGCAGATCTTTTTCTAATTCTAAATTGCGGCTGCTCAAGCTCTCTAACTGAACCTTCAGCTGTTCATAGCTGCGGAGCAGTTCACCATCAGTTCTAGCAATTGCTGCCAGTAGTTCATCTACTCGCTTCTGCAGCTCTGTAAGCAACTGCTGCTGTTCTTCTTCGCGAGTCAGCATCTCCTGAGACAGCTCGCTCGCTAGCTTCTCCAAGGACGCTTTAAAATCTTGGTCAAAGACCAACATGGAGAAAATTGCATCCTTTTCAGCAGTCCAATTTTGGATTCTATTCAGGTCTGCTTTCTGCATGCGGATTTCTTCGTCTATTTTAATTACAGCTTGCTGAAGCTCGGTAATGCTTTCGTTTTGAGCATCGAGCTGAGTTTGCTGGGCATCTGCCCGCTCCCGCTGATCCTGAAGTTCTTTCTGCTGAGATTGCAGTGTGCCCTTCTGAGCTTCAATTTCACTCTGCTGTTGATCAAGCAGAGCCCTGTGCTCGTCGAGGCTTTCCGCAGTTTTTATCGCTTCCTGCATAATATCTGCCTTAAGACGGGCAATTTCTTCAATCAGCTCAGCCTGGCTGGCTACTACCTTATTAACCCGCTCCTCAGTAGCCAAACCCAATTTTTGGGTATCATCTAGTGTTTTTACGATTTTTTCCTTATCTGTGTAAAACTTAACCAGCTCAGCGCGGAATTCGGTAGTCAGCTCGCGCAGCAGGTCAATGTCACCCTGGGAACCCATCACTCTGCCTGCTTCTATTTCGTCAAGAATTCTGGCTACAGTAACTGCCAGAGTATAGCGATCGACAGCGTTGGTTCCCTGGAAGCTGCCATCTTCATATGTCGCTAAAAATCCACGATTGACCAAAGACAGTACGGCTTGATAGGCCCAATGGTCCTGCGGCACATCGGTCACATTGGCTGAAACCGGTTGAGCCGCATAGCCTAATAACAGCACAAACAATAAAAGTCCACTAACTATCCGCGAGCTTTTCATCAAAATTTCCTCCCTTAAGCTTATTCGATCACAATTTCCCGATTCTCCACAGCCGCCGTGATTGAATACAGCTGGCTGTCATACAGCGAAACATTATTGATGTTTATCTCAGCCGTACCGCTTTGTTTAGCTCGGAAGTGAATGGTAATCAAGGTGCCAAATGCTGATGGCAGCGAATTGCCGGTACCTCGGTCACCGCTTATGCCTGAAACTACACCCTTGATATTATCCACTCGCGGTGTCTGCCAATCCAGAAGTTTGGCTGTTTCACCGGAGGTATCAACAAACAGTGTACCCCGTGTGATATCAAGTGAGCGGCCAACAATTTCGAGCATGTCCGGATCAAAACCGATTTCCAATTCCGCTCTGCGGAAATCCGGAAGGTTGGCAGCCAGGATCGGAATCGAGAAATATTCGCCCGCAGTTATCTTGGCTTTGGTTGTCTGCGGTTCCCCGACAAATACTTTGGGTTCGATGTAAGGTACAAGAACAAAGTTATCTTTGATATAGGTATCTGTATCTGAGGAGACAGTCAGTGAATAGACTAACTGGCCGGAGACCCCAGACGGATCCAGATGCCAAACCGCTGTAGCAGATTGGTTCGGTTCGATTGTACCCAGCTGTTTAACAGCGTGCTCGCCTTGGGGCAGACGGAACATCGGATGACTCAGTACAGCAGTCACATTGTGAGCTGCTGCGCCACCGGTGTTGGTAATCTCGGCCGTTACCTGCATTGGCAGCGGCGAGAGGCGTTCATTTTCAATCCCCAGCGCCAAAGGCCCTTCCAGTTTGATGTCTAGATAGTCTGGTCTTACAATCTCGATGCTTCTTCTGGCAGTAGAGGACTCGCTATTTTCTGCGTCCACTTTAACCTGATATGTAACATTACCTGAAAAATCACCGGTTGGTATAACCTGCCAGCTGGTTTGGATTGTCTCGTTGACATCCAAAGTGCCAAAGTTGCGTCTCATCGGAGTTGATGATGCGCTGACCAGCTCTAACTCAGGCGGCAGCGATAAGGTCGCTGTAACATTACGGGCTTCGCCCTTACCTGTATTTTGAATGTAAGCCACAATCGTAAAGGACTCGCGGTGCCTGCGGTCACCCCTCACCTGCCATGGTGAGGTCAAACCTACCGAAAGCTCACCCGGAGATATGGTGACACCGCCCAAACCATAATAGGATACATAAGTACGAGATTCGTTTGGTGCCAAAGGTTTCTGATCCCAGTACATAGCGATGGCACTATCCAATTCGAATTCTCCAGATCTGGTAAAATCTCGTCCCGGCTGAAACTCAAAGTTCCACAAGCCATCAACAATGCTGCCCCAGTTGCTGAAATAAACCCGGTCAGGAGTGGTAACTTCTCCTCCCACCAAGGTTCCCTGAGACATTACCCTTGGGTTGGAAAGGGAGTCGAAAGCCTGCCAAAACGCAGGCATCTGATCTCTGTAAAAGACCGTATCGGTTAGAATCGCCCGGTCTTGGAGACGGAAAGGAGCTCCATCATTTTGGCCAAGCATCGTATCAATTACGAGTCTTAAGCCTACAAGATGGGATACGCTGTCAGTATTCAACAGCTCGTACTCTATTTTTGCCGTGTCCATCAATCCGGTTGTAATGCTTCTAGCGAAGCTCAGTGTCTGGGTCACCAAAATTGGACCCAGCTGCCAGCTGCTCACCAAGCTGTTATCAACTACAGCAGGAGGTTGTACCACCGTACCATAGCTCCCGCTGCGGCCGGCACGTCGATTGGTAGAATTGCCGTAAACCCAGTTCTGATTGCCAATGCGAACTGTAGTGTACGAAGTCCACGGCTCTTCTCCACCATAGATTAAATGCTGATTCTCATCTCCTGCGCGATCAGGATCTCCGCCGGTGGTGCCGACTGAGAATCTGCCCATATTCTCTTCAAGCGTGTTGATGATAATGCGGATATATTCATTGGCGATCTCTAGGTTCACCTGCTGCTCCTCAGCGGAGGCACTAGCACACATTGCAAGCATAATAATCGCAATAAATATGAGGATTGTCCTTTTTGTTGAAGACAGCACAGCATGCACTCCTTCCTAAATTACAGTTCAGCCCAGTTGATCGCTACAGGAATAACTCTGATCCCTTCAGATAAGGAGAAGCTGACATCGATAATCAGCACATAGTCAAACTCTGCGCCAAGAAATTCCCAATTATTCAGGAACGTAAGCTGTGCCTGGCGATCCAGCCGCATATCTCCTGAAGTTTCTACAACTGCTACATCTTGAGCCCGACCATCCGTGCCCACCAGCACTTGCAGACGAACAATGCCCTCGGTTTTGTCATCCTGAGCGTTCTTCGGGTAGGAGACCCCCCCATTTCCGGCAATGTTCAAAACACTACCTCCCGCTGGTGGCGGCGGCGGTGGTGGCGCAGACTCTGCTTCACCCATACCTGACTCTTGAACGGAGCCAGAGCCATCCGTAATGTCTCCCATGATATCAGTTCCAGTTCCCGATACTCCCGAGAGCTCGTCATTGGGTTCCCGCTCTGATTCTGGATCAGGTTCGAGATCAATAGGTTCTTCCGGTTCCACTTCCGGTTCGACTGGTGCTTGGATAGGATCCGGTTCTGATTCCGGTTCTTCCTGCTGTTCGATATGGAGTTCTTCTCCTGTCTCACTGGTAACCAGCTGGGTAGAAACTTCCTCCGGTTCCGGCTTAGGCAGTGGTTCTGTCACGGTAGGCGGAGCCGGCGGCTCTACTTCTACTGTTTCTGGACGAGGCCGGGCAGGAGGAGTAATGTTATCGCGTGATTCAGGAACGACAGGTGTAGATGCAGCGTGGTCCTTGGGAGGTTCCTGGGTAGGCCGAGGCTGCTCCACCTGCGGAGCAGTAGTCTGCGAGGTCGGATCAGTAATCGGAGACAGTTCCTTGGCCGGACTCGGCTGGGAGTAAATAACGCGAACAACTCCTCCCTGCGCCGGACCTTCTACGCCGAAATTCAGAACGTCTTTCCATTCGGGAACCATCCAGAAAATTACGGCGTGGATCACAAGGGAAATAAAAATGAAAATATTTAAATTGTTATTTCTCTTATCTCCGAGATTCATCATAGTATTTGATCCACCTTTTTTAAGGTTGCCGTGTACCGATGTGAATAGTGTCAATGCCTACTTTGGACACGATATCCATCGCGCTGACCCACTGCTCAACAGTGGCGCGCCTGTCGCTGCTGACTACAACAGCGAGGTTTGGATTCACAGCAAGTGCTTCCGTTAAAGCTTGTTCAAGCTCCGGACCTGTAACCATTTTATTATTAAGATAGATGACTCCATCTTGCGAAACACTGATCTCAAAAACCTGGGATTGAACATCAGAACCGCTTACAGCTTTGGGAAGTTCAACCTGAATGGACATTTGGGTCTGATGCAGTACGGAAAATGCCATAAAAAAGATCAACAGGTGAAAGATCACGTCAATCATCGGTGTCATGTCAGGTTGAGCGAAGGGGTTGCGCTGTCTGCGTTTAAACTCCATTATCGTCACCTCTGACACCTAAGATATCAAGCAGCTGGGTGGAACATCTCGACATTTCCGCGATGTTGCGTTCAATAATGCTGTTTAAATAAGCGGTTACTGCCATAGTTGGAACTGCTATAATCAGTCCGGCTGCAGTTGTAATCAAAGCTTCTGCGATACCAGAACTTAAGTCGCTCGGTTGATGAATGCCCTGCATAGCTCCCATGACGTTAAACGCATCGATAACTCCGGTTACAGTACCTAACAAACCAAGCATAGGAGCAATACTGATAATCACATTGAGGATGTTCATCCGTTTTTCCATTTTGTAGATTTCAGCGTTGCCAATTTCGTGCATGCGCTCTTTGATCTCCGCTTTATCACGATCATAAAACGCAATGCCAGCGGAAAGGATAGCAGCTACTGGTCCCCGCGATTTCCTGGCTAACTGCATCGCTTCCAAGACCTTGCCCTGTCCCAATGCCAGTTCAATATCTTCCATTAAATCTTCTGTGTCAACTCTTGATCTCAACAAATACCACAATCTCTCGAGTCCTACGGCTACTGCTACTACCGAACAGAGCAGCAGAGGAATCATGACAGGACCGCCACTGATAATGATGTTTACCATTCACTATCCCTCCATTGTTCATCTACAAAGGTAACATTAAACCTGTTCGACATAATTATTCTAAATCCTTGTACATCCCACAAAATCCTCTGTGGTCACAAATACAGTTTTCGACGTGGACATGCAGTTATTGTCGGCAGGAAAGAAAAAACAAGCTGCGCTTAAACAGCTTGTTTCTAAAAGTCAGCCTGCGCTGCTGAGCCGAGCCTGTCTCCGCTCATATTCGGTTTTACGAACCCGCATCAGATATATCTCCCTCTGCTCAGCTCCACTTCCCCGGGTTAAACGGCCTTCTTTTTTAAAGCCTGCCTTATGATAGCATCTTATTGCCCGAAGATTATCGCTATAAACTTTCAGATAAATGCGGGATAGATTTAAGTGATTAAAGCCGTGTTTTAATAAAACGGTTACCGCGTCGGTACCATAACCCCGATCCCACAGATTTTTTTCACCAATGCGCACTCGCAGTTCCGCATCCCCGCTGCGCCAGGTAATCTGATCCAGTTCGATATCACCGATAATTATACCGTTAAGAATGATGCCAAATCTGATCTGATACCGGTTGCTTTCGGTTCGTTTTACCCAAGCTTCGCACTCCTGCACTGTTTTAGGATAACTGCCATCGCTGAAATACTCTATTTCATCATTATTGCTCCAGCTGATAATGCGCTGATAATCCGCCGGTTGAATCGGCCGCAGCATAACTTTTTCGCCATAAAGCTCCATGAAACCCCCCACTCCTTTTATGAAAATTGGTTGAATAACTATTTCGGATGGTTTGGTGTATGTTAGCTCTATTCGCTGCCCGCCGAATGTTAACCTTTAAGTAAAAAGCGGGAATAAATCATGATTTTGACAGATGGGCCCTTAAGCTTTCCACCCACTGATTTGGAATCAAACAGCGGCCGATCAGCACTTCGTCCTTGCCTTTGGGACCGTGGCAGTCGGATCCGCCGGTCGATAATAAATTAAACCGCTCAGCGATTTGAGAAAACTCCCGGACCTGGTCGGAATTGTGGTTGGAATGGATTACCTCTAAGCCGTCTATACCGATGCCGATCACATCTAACACCACGTCACGGTTCCTAATCAGCCCCGGATGTGCCAGCACCGCCGCGCCTCCGGCTGCGCGGATCAGCTCTACAGCTTGTCCGCAGCTCAATTTTTTGCGGGAAACATAGGCAGGAGCTCCAAAGGCCAGAAATCTGCGGAAGCTTTCCTGAATACTTGCAGTGTATCCTGATTCCATCAGAGCTTGTGCTAGATGCACCCGGCCGATCACTCCGGTACCGGCAAGTTTCTGTACCTGCTCAAAGTCGATAAAACAGCCGAGCTGATTAAGCTTCTCCACCATGGCATAGGCTCGCTCCCAGCGCTCTGCTTCTAGCTGTTTAAGAATCTGCAGGAGCTCAGTGTTGTCTAGATTAATTCCATAACCGAGGATATGCACTTCGCTGCCCTGGTACTCGGTGCTGAACTCAATACCGGTAAATATGTCCAGCTGCGGGAAGCGACTGCGGTCTACTGAAGCAATACCATCAATCGTATCATGGTCGGTAATTGCAATTGCTGATAACCCCAGCTCTATTGCTTTGGTGATTACTTGGACAGGAGCCCAGCTTCCATCGGAAGCTGTTGTGTGTAGGTGTAGATCTGCTGGCACTTATGCTCATCCTTTCGCCTGTAGTTGACTGCGAAGCTGCTGGAGTATCCTTTTCTCAATTCTTGATACCTGAGCTTGCGAAATGCCGATATCGGCAGCCACCTCCATCTGGCTTTTCTCGGCAATGTAGCGGAGCAGCAGCAGACGGCGCTCAGTTTCATCTAACCGCCGCACAGCATCTTTTAGGTATAATCCGGATACTTCCGGCTCAACAGCGACCTGGTCTTCTAGGAGGATTGGATCGCCTTCATCTTCATGAACCACCTGCTGAAGTGAAAGCACCGGAGCTGCCGCTTCTAAAGCTGCAATCAAATCTTCCTTGGCTGCTCCAATTTCTGCTGCAATTTCGCTGATCACTGGGTCTCTCCCCAATTTTCTGCTTAACTCTTCTTTAGCAGTCAGTGCCTTGGCCGCTAGTTCCCTCAGAGAGCGGGATACTTTTAATGGCGATGACTCGCGGATATAGCGCTTAACTTCGCCAATAATTTTTGGCACAGCGTATGTGGAAAACTTAACATCAAAACTGAGATCAAAATCATCGATTGCTTTAACCAGCCCTATACATCCAATCTGAAACAAATCATCCATCTCGACGCCGCGGTTTGCAAAGCGAGCGACAATACTGCGGACTAGGCGCAGATTGCATTCAATTAATCGCTGCCTAGCTTCATTATCCCCTAATTTCGCTGTCTCAAGCAGAACTCGTGTTTCGTCACTGGACAAAAGCGGATAGCCACCGAAATCCATCGAACCTAGCCTCTATTTTCCGGAATTTTTTTGGTCATCATTACTTTGGTGCCTTGATCAACTTCGGACTCGATTACAACATGATCCATCAGTTCATGGATAAATACCAAACCCAGTCCCATTCTTTCTTCCGGTATGGTTGTGTAGCTTGCTTCCGATGCTTTAGTAATATCGGGGATACCGCAGCCAAAATCTTCAACCGTTACTCTCAGCTCATTTTCAGAGAACTGCGCTGCCAAAACTATATTGCCGTAACTTTTGCGGTAGGCATGAATTACGCAGTTGGAGACTGCTTCTGAAACCGCAACTTTAATATCTTCGATTTCTTCTAACGTCAAATCTAATTGGGATGCGAACAAGGCAATTGCTGTCCGAGCAAACATCACATTTACTGATTCACTCGGAAACTCGATTCTAATCCAGTTTTTGACCTCCATTTCTTACTCCTCCCCGTTATAAAGATAGTGCTTCTTTTACCGAATCAGTAAAGTAAGCAATCTTCTGCATGCCCGAAAGTTTGAGGATGCGGTGGACATGAGGGCTGCAGGCAACAAAAATCAATCTACCGCCGCGCTTTTGAATCTGCTTATACCGGCCTAAAATCACTCCCAATCCAGAGCTGTCGATAAACTTTATTTTATCCATGCGCAGCACCAAATCCTTGATCACCTGGTTTGTAGCTAACTGGTTGTCGATGTACTGCTTAAAAGGCGGCGCGGTATGCATGTCGAGTTCGCCCTCGAGCGTAATGATCAGAGCGTTGTTCACCGTTTCTGCCGACAGCAATTGTTGTTCCTCCCCTCTGGTGTTTCGGTTTTTTAAAAGTTCACTATTTTGTATTTATTCATCCTTAATGTGATAATTCCTGCTCAGAAATGAAAAAAGGAAGCTTCATCAGCTTCCTTCAGTTAACAGGAGCAGCATTTTTTGGTAAATGCGAATTAGCAAATCGGGGATGCTGGCCCTCTCTATGGCTACCTCAGGTTTTAGTTCCATCTCAGCCACAGGCTGATCTTTGAGATAGGCAGTAATCTTCCCTACCGAAATATCGGTGGTAAGAGGCACCGGCAGTGAATCATCAATGCTGACCTCGGTAGTAATCTGCGCCTGCTCTCCCCTTTTTACGGTAACATAAAAATCTCTGCTCACAACCACATTTACTTTTTCTGGAATACCTTTCGGAATCATAATCTCTCCGACAGCAGTCTGTTTGGGTATAACCAAATGGGTTGTATACTCCCGAAAACCATAGTCCAATAGTTTAGTAATGTCGCTCTCGCGGCTGGCTTCACTGCTGCTTCCGAGCACAACCGCGATCAACCTCAGCTCGTCGCGCTTGGCTGTGGCAGCGATACAGTATCCCGCTTCGGTTGTAAATCCGGTTTTTAAACCATCAACCCCTTGGTAGCGGCGAAGTAGTTTATTATTATTCCATAAGACCGGTTTTTTGGTTGAATTTGACCTCATAGTATATTCATACGTTGAGACAAATTCTAATAATCGCGGCACTGTTAATGCATGGCGGGCCAGCTCAGCCACGTCTCTTGCACTCATGACCTGTCTGCCTCCCAACCCCAATAGAGTTGGCGGCAGGCCGCTGGCATTGCTGTACTCGCTATGGATTAATCCAAGCTCGCGAGCTCTTTGATTCATCAGAGATGCAAAAGCTGATTCCGAACCGGCGAGATATTCTGCTGCAGCAACCGCCGCATCGTTTGCTGAGCCGACAGCAATCGCATAAAGCATTTCTTCTAGTGTAAGCTGTTCACCGGGTTCAAGCCATACCTGCGAGCCGCCCATTGAAGCTGCGTATTCGCTGGTTGTAACCAGATCTGCAAGGGCTACTTTTCCGTCATTAAGTGCTTCCAAAACCAGCACTAGAGTCATCAGCTTCGAGATGCTGGCGACTGGCAGCGGTTCATCAATGTTTAATTCATAAAAAATCTGTCCGCTGTCAGCATCCATCAATAGAGCTGCTTTAGCTGTCAGGTCTAGTTCGGCAGCTGATCCCACCGCTCCCATACAGATAATGATGACAGCTGCTAAAAGCCAAGATTTACAGCGGATTTGACGCATGAACACCGCCCCCCTTCTTTAAATGCATATGGGGCTTGGCGCTCTATTATACATCACCACCGGTTATTTTGCGCCAAATCAAGCGGCGAAACGGTGGCGGCGATTGGCTGAAGCCGAAACAATCCCTTACTGCTTCAGGTTCATTCTTTAGTGGTTGGCTGCTGTGAACAACTGCTAAAGGCTGATTAATACCGACATAGGTTCCCGCTTTAACTTTCAATTCGATGCCGACACTGTAATCAATGCTGCTGGCTTTATCTATGCGGCCTGCGCCAAGCTGCATTACTAAGCTGCCAAGTTTCAGCGCATCAATGCTTTTAATGAAGCCGGATTGGCTGGATGTTACCACCGTTTGGTAATCGGCAGCTGGCAGCAGGGAGGGATTGTCAATTACGTCGGGATTGCCGCCTTGGTTAGCGATCAGTTCACGGAGCTTCTCCAGTCCTGCCTTTGTCTGCAGCTTTTCCAAAAGGGTGTCATAAGCAGCCTGATAATCCGATGAATGCTCGGCCAGAACCAGCATTTCTGCCCCTAACCGCAGGCATAGTTCAGTTAAGTCCCAAGCTCCATTTCCTGATAAGACAGCGATTGCTTCTTTGACTTCTAAAGCATTGCCAATGGCAGTTCCAAGAGGCTGATCCATATCGGTAACCAGAGCGATGGTCGGTTTTCCAGCCAACTTACCGATTGCCACCATTGTCTTCGCAAGCTCTACTGCGTCTTCTAATTTCTGCATAAAGGCACCGCTGCCGGTTTTAACGTCTAACACAAATCCATCGGCACCGGAGGCAATTTTTTTACTCATGATGGACGCTGCAATCAGCGGCAGCGAATCAACTGTTGCCGTGACATCCCGGAGAGCATAGAGTTTTTTATCTGCTGGAGCAATTGTTTCGGTCTGGCTGATGAGGCTGACTTTAATCTCGTTCACTTGACGGATAAACTCAGCCTGGGACAGCTCAACCTTAAAACCGGGGATGCTTTCCAGCTTATCAATAGTGCCGCCGGTGTGCCCCAGTGCTCTGCCGCTCATTTTTGCGATCGGCACACCACAGCTGGCGACTAAGGGTGCCACGATTAAGGTTGTTGTATCCCCCACTCCCCCAGTGGAATGCTTGTCGATAACGCTTCCTTCAATACCGCTCAGATCATTAATCGCTCCAGACTGAGCCATAGCCAAAGTCAAATCGGCGGTTTCTCGATGGGACATGCCTTGGAAATAAACTGCCATGCAGAAGGCGGCCATTTGGTAGTCGGCAATCTCGCCGGCATTGTACGCGCTGATTAAATACTTAATTTCAGCGGTGCTCAGTTCTCCCCCACTGCGCTTTTTTAAGATCAGATCATAAGCTCTCATCGCTTTCACCTCCACAGTTTGCCAAGAAAACTCTCGCCCGCAAATATCGGCTGCAGGCCGAAAAACTCACAGATGGTTTGAGCAATATCACTAAAGGTGGCTCTAATGCCCAATTCCACCGGCTGCACTTGGGAACCGTAGACCAGAAGAGGCACGTACTCCCGCGAGTGATCCGTGCTTGGCGTAGTGGGATCGCAGCCGTGATCTGCAGTGATGCAGAGCACATCATCAGCCGCAAGATTATCCAGGATTTCCGGCAGGTTGTTATCAAACTCCCGCAGGGCTTCGGCATATCCGTGGGGATTATTGCGGTGACCATATAAGCTGTCAAAATCCACACAGTTGGCAAAAATCAAGCCGGATGCTTGGCTCTGCAGGGCATGGACCACGGCGGATACTGTTTCCCGATTGTTCCCGGACGGAAGATGATTTCGGATTCCTCTTCCTGCAAAAATGTCCTTGATTTTGCCTATGGCTGTAGTGGGAATCTGGTTTGCTGTTAAGTAGTCAAGAACGGTTGGCTTTACCGGGGATAAGCTGAAATCTTTGCGGTTTTCAGTCCGCCAAAAACTGCCTGGTTCACCAAGAAATGGGCGGGCAATCACTCTGCCTACCCCATGCTCACCTACTAATATTTGGCGGGCGATTTGGCACCACTCATAAAGCTGCGGTAGAGGCACAATTTTTTCATGGGCAGCGATTTGAAAGACGCTGTCAGCTGAAGTATATACGATTGGAGCTCCATCCTTCATATGCTCAGCTCCCAAATCCTTAATGATCTCTGTACCGGAAGCGGCATAATTGCCCAGGATTGGCCTGCCGATCGCTCGGGAAAAGGCGTCAATAATGTCATCGGGAAAACCATCAGGATAGGTTGGAAATGGATGCTCAAGAACAACTCCGGCTAATTCCCAGTGGCCGGTGGTAGTATCTTTTCCCGGAGACTGCTCTGCCATTTTACCCCAAGCTGCCAGCGGTTCTTGGTGAGGATTTACACCTTGAATAGGATGAATGTTCCCCAAACCAAATCGCTCCAAATTTGGCAGTTCTAGGCCGCCAACTGCCTCGGCGGTATTGGCCAGGGTGTTACTGCCCTGGTCATTGTACTTCCAGGCATCAGGAAGCTCGCCAATTCCTACACTATCAAGGACTATCAAAACAAATCTAGCCATAAGCATTAATCCTTTCTATTAGAGCTAACCTGCGCGCGGGGATGAGTTGTTTGATAGACACTGCGCAGATGCTCTCGGGTTAAATGAGTATAGATCTGGGTAGTGGCAATGTCAGCATGTCCAAGCATCTGCTGTACCGAGCGGAGATCCGCTCCATTGGCAATTAAATGAGTCGCGAACGAGTGGCGCAGAACATGGGGGCTGAGCGTTTTTTCGATCTCGCACTTCTTGCCGTACTGCTTGAGGATTTTCCAAAAGCCTTGGCGGGTCATGCGCCTGCCTCTAGCATTAACAAACAGTGCCTGCTCACTCCGGTCTTTAACCAATTTACTGCGGCAGCGCTGGATATAGTGTTCCACAGCTTTAAGGGCCTTGCTGCCGATGGGGACAATCCGTTCCTTGGCTCCTTTACCAAAACACCGAACAAAACCAAGGGGATCGATATCACCCATATTTAAACAGATTAGTTCACTTACCCTTAAGCCAGTGCCGTACAGCACTTCAAGCATTGCTAAGTCCCGATAACCGGTTCTACTGGTCAAATCGGGTGCGCTCAAAAGCTTGTCCACTTCTTCGATAGTTAGAAATTCGGGAAGCTTGGTCTCTGATTTTGCTGCTTCCAAAACACTAAGTGGATTCTCATCGATCAGATCTTCAATCAACAAGTACTGATAAAAACCTCTGAGAGCAGCTGTCTTCCTAGCCAAAGTGGCTGGTTTGCCCTGCAGTTCCGCTTCGATTACTGCTAAGAAATCGATTACAATGGTTGGGCTTACCTCAAATAGGGATAAGTCTCTGTCCCTTAGATATGTATAAAACTGGTTTAAGTCAGTTTCGTAAGCTGCGATCGTATTATCACTCAATCCCCTTTCGATTAAGAGATGATTGAGGTAATCGCTGATGTAGCTTAATTCTTGTTCCAATTTCTCACCTCCAGATCAGGCTATCAAGCGCATCGAAAGCTGCATCAAAATGGGTGTGATGTACATTTCCACAAGCGAAGCGACTGCTAAAAGCCCACTGCTGAAAAGAATGATAATCGTAGTGGCTAAAAAGTGCACAACAATACTTTTATGTGATGTTCCAATGAGAGTTTTGACAGCAGATCCAGCAAAAGAGATAGCTGTGGTAGCGGCTAGTATTAAAGCGGGAATCAAAAACAAATTATGGGGAAGCAGCGAGGCAGCAGCCATCAGTACGCCGTTTAAATGCAATTCAGAAATCATAAAGCCAACGGTAAATCCCAAAACAAAGCCGCGCACAAAGATGAGGCCAAGAATCACAGGCACCCCGATGATGGTCAATCCCAACACCCAGATCAAGCCGCTGAGCTTCAGAATGTTGTCGGCAGCAGCTTTAGCTGCCAGAGTGTGCCGGTTAACTGCCGCCAATTCCTGCGGAAGAGTGAGATAAAAATCTTTCAGATAGTTATTTAAATCAGAAATCTGAGCTGGAGACAGCGTATTGACCGCGGCTGAGCCAAACGCAATTCCCATTAGAAACAGGAGCACAACACCGATCAGAATCGGCAGGCGCTGTTGAAAGTAGTACAACAACCCAAATCCCTCCCCCTTGCCTGTCTATCGGATCATATGACAGGATGGAGTGAGATATGTCAGAACCAGTTTGGACTCACCCTGCTGTTTAAGGAGTGAACAAAAAACTCCGGGTCTTCCTCTCCCTTTTCCCAAGTAATGATGGTAAATCCACAGTTATCAAGTCTCAGCCGGTGGCACTTAATGATGTCAACGTCTAGAATTTTGGCAATTAACGTTCTGATGGTTCCGCCGTGGCTTACTGCTATAACTGTTTCTAAATTAGAAGCTGCCACTTCTTTAAGCCACTGAAAGGCTCTTATCTGCACTTGAGACCCGGTTTCACCTCCGGGAATCTGAATATCGATATTCTGCCTGCGTCCGTAATACAGCTCTGGGTACTTTATTTTGATTTCTGAGCGGGTTAATCCTTCCCAAACTCCAAAGGCGTATTCCCGCAGGCGAATATCAGCTTTAACTGGAAGCTGGTGAACTTGAGCAATCGCTGCCGCGGTATCATATGCCCGCTTAAGATCACTTGCATAGACAGCATCTAATGGCCAGTCTCTGAAAAACTCTGCTAAGACTTCCACCTGCTCTCTCCCCTGTGGCGAAAGGGGAATGTCCTGCTGCCCCTGGTACCTGCTTGCTGTATTCCACTCCGTTTCTCCATGGCGGACCAACACTAATAAACCCACGGACTACCTCCTTACCCAAAGACTGCAAAATTTGGAATTTACTGCCAGAAAGTGCATATACTATCACTGGATCGAAAGGGGGACTTGCTTGTGATAGTAATAATCGGTAAACGGGACTGGGTTTTAAAGCAGCTTCGCCAGGCGGCGGCTAGATTTGAGAATCTGGGCCAGTGGCACCGTCATTTAACAAACTGCCGGCATACAAGCCGGCCGCCAGTGCTGATTCAAAGAAAAATGGATCTGCATTAAAATCCCTGCCCATTGTTTTGAGAGTTACTGGAGCTTCTGCTAACAGCTGCCGATAGCGCTGCGTAGCTATCCATTTGATTTTATGGCTTGTGAGCTGCTTCAGCTGCTCTTTAATGATCGGATTATCCTGCAGCACCTCAGGAAGAGGAATCACGCATGAATGCTCGCAGATTCTGGTCAATGCTGTAAGCGTATGGTGGCTGATTCCTTGGTGGCGGGGTCTTGGATCTGCGGTGCTGATTCGTGCTATTCCAATCCTATACCCACCTAGAGTATTAACCGCATTTAAATAGATTCCCTGCTCTAAAGCTGTGGTACCCCAGGGTGTTCCTGTGCCCACTACTCCAGGACCCATCAAGATCACCGCAGCATCAGCTCGACAGACATGTCTCGCTGCGATGAGTGCGCTGTATACATTGACAGCTTCATATCGACCTCCAAAGGCGTGGTTAAAAGTGATGGTATCATCCAACAGCTCATGCTCGAGCAGAGCGGTCACTTGCTTGCTCAATGCCAGCGGCAGCGCAGCGCCATCGCTCATTAAGTATACTATTCTGCCCTCAGGAAACAGATGCTTAAACCCAATGCACACAGGGGCCAGCATGCTGTGCAGGGAGCCGACCATAACTGGCATGCCGCTGATAGAGGACTGGGAAGCCATAATCTCATGGTAGGGACTATCCGGTTCTTCTACACTTAAAACTCGTCCTTGGCTGGGAGTGTAGCGCACCTTGATAATATGACCTTGATTTAGCTCGGGCTGGTGCGTTTTGCCAATAACTCCCATCACAAAATGACTGCCGCCGGTACCTAGACCTAAAGTTATGGCTGTAGTGTTTAAGATTACCCGGTCACCAATTTGACAGGTTCCGGTTAAATCAGGAAAATTTACAGCCATTTCTTCTTTGTTTCCAATTTTTATCCGCAATTCCTGCTTTTCAGCTCCTGCGTTAATAATTTCAGTTACTGTTCCTTGATTAACCCAGCAATCCATTTCGACCCACCTTCGGTAAAAATTGGAATAAAAAAAGCAGGCAATTACCTGCTTAAGTTTACTCTGTCTGTGCAAGCACAGCTTTTCTTGATAGATTGATTCTGCCCTGACGGTCAATTTCTGTAACTTTGACCAAGACTTCATCTCCTATATTGAGGACGTCTTCCACTTTGTTAACGCGTTCGTTTGCCAATTGGGAAATATGGACTAATCCTTCTTTACCCGGCAGGATCTCTACAAACGCACCGAACTTCATAATCCGTTTAACAACTCCCAGATACGAAGCTCCGACCTCTACATCTTTAGTGTAGCTTTCAATCATCTTCGATGCTTTTTCGCCATCGCCATCGGCTGTTGAAGCGATGTAAACGCGGCCGTCATCATCAATGTCGATGGCTACATTGGTTTCTTCAATAATCTTGCGGATGGTCTTGCCGCCTGGACCGATTACATCCCGGATTCGGTCGACAGGGATCTCCATTGTGATAATTCTTGGTGCGTAAGGTGACAGATCTTCGCGGGGTTTATCTATTACCCCCAGCATTTTGCCGAGAATGAAGAGACGTCCTTCGCGGGCTTGAGCCAGTGCTTCTCTAAGAATAGCTTCGCTGACTCCACCGACTTTGATATCCATCTGCAGAGCAGTGATTCCTTGTTCGGTTCCTGCTACTTTAAAGTCCATGTCGCCCAAAGCATCTTCTAGTCCCTGAATGTCGGTGAGGATTGCGACTTGGTCTTCATACTTGACTAATCCCATGGCAATACCGGCTACCGGACTCTTGATGGGCACACCTGCATCCATCAGCGCTAGAGTACTGCCGCAGACACTGGCCATTGAGCTTGAGCCGTTAGATTCAAGAACTTCTGATACCAGCCTGATTGTGTATGGGAACTCTTCCTCACCCGGAATCATGGGCAGCAGAGCTCTTTCTGCTAACGCACCGTGACCAATCTCTCTTCGACCAGGACTGCGCAGAGGCCGTACTTCACCGACACTGAACGGCGGGAAGTTGTAGTGATGGATATAGCGCTTCCGGTCTTCCTCGGTGAGGTTGTCCAGCAGCTGTTCATCGGACTTGAGGCCCAAAGTGCAGACTGTTAAAACCTGAGTTTGTCCCCGAGTAAACAGTCCCGAACCATGGGTTCGCGGCAGTTTACCGACGTTGACAGTTATTGGTCGAATTTCATCGAGCTTGCGGCCATCAGGTCTGATCCCCTTGATTATCATGCTGCGCACGATTGTTTTAGTAAGATCATCCAGGACGGTGTTGATCGCTTTTTGATTTTCTAGATGCTTCTCTTCCCCAAATTCTTGGAGATAGGTTTCGTGAACCAGCTCCCGCACCTTGCTGACGTCATCTTCCCGTTCGAGCTTATCTTGATTGTATAAAGCTTCTTTCAATTTATCGGTTGCGAAGTCTGAAATCCACTGGGTGACGTCATGATCTGGCTGGAACAGTTCAACTTCGATTTTGGGTTTGCCAATTTGAGCACGAATATCTTCCTGCAGCGCGCAGATTTTCTTGATTTCCTCATGACCAAACAAGATCGCCTGCAGCATTGCTTCTTCATCAACTTCGTTGGCTCCGGCTTCCACCATCATAATTGCATCAGCTGTTCCGGCAACAACCAGGTCCAGATCTGATTTTTCTTCTTCGACTTGATTTGGATTGATCACATATTTGCCATCAACCCGACCCACTTTCACTCCTCCGATTGGTCCCTCGAAGGGAATATCGGAAACAGTCAGTGCGGCACTTGCTCCGATCATTGCAGCAATTGACGGCGAGTTATTCTGGTCAACCGACAGTACTGATGCAATAATCTGAACATCGTTGCGGAAACCTTCCGGGAACAGCGGACGCAGCGGTCTGTCAATCATTCTAGCTGCTAAGACTGCTTCTTCTCCCGGTCTGCCCTCTCTTCTTCCCCATCCTCCAGGGATTTTCCCCACGGAGTACATTTTTTCTTCATAATCCACCACCAGTGGGAAGAAATCAATGTCGGGACGAGGCTGTTTTGCCATGGTAGCAGTAACTAGGACCACTGTGTCGCCGTAACGGACAAGCACAGAGCCGTTAGCCTGCTTGGCCAGCTCGCCAAACTCCAAGGATAGGGTACGATGACCTAATTCTATTGTAAAATTATCGGGCATCGACATACCTCCTTTTTCATTTTAGTATTCCCCATTTTACCATTCTGTAATGGTTGCAAAAAAGAGCGGGACTCCCCGCTCATCTTTATCGACGTAAGCCGAGCTCTTCGATGATTGCACGGTAACGATCGATATCCTTCTTCATTAAATAATTCAACAAACCGCGACGCTGTCCAATCATCTTATACAGTCCTCTGCGTGAGTGATGGTCATTCTTGTGCACGCGCAGATGGTCTGTCAGCTCACTGATTCTTTGAGACAAAATAGCAATCTGAACTTCAGGAGAACCAGTGTCGTTATCATGACGCTGATATTTCTTAATCAGTTCATCTTTGCGATCTTTGGCGATCATAACATTCACCTCCATATCATCAAGATCTCCATAATCCAAGCAGAACGCCGGTGCTGCATTTCTCCCTAGAATATGGTTATTCCCCACCTATTCTAACACAATTCTGTGCCCTTGTAAACGAAAATTATCGATGTTGGCGAGGGCATGATCACGGTCTCTGCCAAGCTGTTCGCGCAGATTTTCGATGGAAGAAAACTCACGCCATAAGCGCATTGTCATTAAAAAGCAGACTTCGATAGTCTGACCATAGAGATTGCCGTCAAAACCAAACAGATGCGATTCCACAGTGCCGTTGGGACTGACCGATGTCATTGATGGATAATTTGAACCGTCAGCAAGAAAACACCAAGTAAGATAGGCTCCAGCTTTTGGCAGAATTAGATTTTTGTTTAGTTCGATATTGGCGGTCGGAAACCCAAGTTCTCGTCCCAGCTTTTTGCCGTGGACAACAGTGCCGTGGTAAGAATGGTAGCGACCTAACAGCTCTGCAGCCAACCTAACGTCTCCTGCTGCAATTACGCGTCTGATGCGGCTGCTGGAGACCGGTTCATTATTATGTAAAAAGGGTGGAATAACAGTAGTTATAAATCCAAATTTTTGTCCGAGCCTCTGCAGCAGCTCTATGTTTCCCTCAGCTCTGTACCCAAAGCGGTAGTTAAATCCGCAGACAACAGCCGCAGCCTGAAGTTCATCTACCAGGATTTCTTTGACAAACTGCTCCGCAGGTATGGAAGCAAAATCAGGAGTGAACTCCGTCCAAACCACGCTGTCGGCACCGAAATCTAACAGCAGCTTCTTTTTGGTATCAAAATCCGTTACCAGCTTCAGATTGTTTTTAAACATCTGTTCCGGAGGATAATCGAAAGTAAACACCAAACAGGTGTAATGGAAGGTATTTTTGATTTCAACCGCCCGGCTGAGAAGCTGTTGGTGTCCTAGGTGTACCCCGTCGAAGGTACCAAGAGCAACAACTGCTTTTTTATTCTTGCGAGAGTTTGTCCAATGCAGCTTCAGTTAGTTTCCCTCCTTCAGAACGCGGACCGGCTGACAGACAGGCTGTCCTCTATACTTAATCTCGCCGATCGCTAAAAGCTCTCCGTCGATTGCGGTGATTAAGACTTGATCGCCAACCATAAGCTGCTGCGGCACATCTACCAAGTAATCAGGTGTGATGGCATTGCCATTGAGAATGCGCCGCTCCATCGTAGGCGCGACTTTAACCTGAGGAAAATCAGGAAGAGCTTTTTCCATCGGCAGAATAAAATCATAGTTATCCTGACTAACCTTCGCCTCAAGTTCCTCTAAGGTAATGCCTGTTTCGATCGAAAATGGTCCCACACCGACTCTAGTTAAAAAGGACATGTGGGCGTATGTGCCCAAGGCTTGGCCTAAATCATGACATAAGGTTCGGATATACGTGCCTTTTGAACAGCAAACAAAGAATAGTATGCGGCTGCCAAACCGGAGCGAATGCTGCGTTTCTGGCCAAATCTTATTGATGTGAAGTTCCTTTATAGTAACCTGTCTCGGTTTACGCTCCACACTGATGCCCTGCCGCCCTAATTCATATAAGCGTACCCCCCCAACTCTGACAGCTGAGGCCATTGGCGGGATCTGCTCAATCTTACCAAGAAACTGGCTGAAAACGGTTCCCAGCTCATTCGGAGAGATTTCTAACTCGGTATCAATCTCCACTGTTTCACCATCGGCGTCTTGGGTTGATGTGCTGATACCTAGGGTCATTTCTGCAACATAGGATTTATCATATTCCGTCATAAACGGTACCAGTTTAGTAGCCCTGCCTACGCACAGCGGCAGAAGTCCACCTGCCCCCGGATCTAAAGTACCTGTATGCCCGATTCGCTTCATCTTCAGAGTCCGTCTGACATGAGAAACGACCTGATGGGAACTCATACCCGGAGGTTTAATTACATTGATGATTCCATTCATAGTGCTTCACCCTCGAGTAGTCTAGATGCAGTGTCAATTACTTCAGATACGATCTCAGGAAGTTTTCCTTCCAGCTGGGCACCGGCTGCCAGGAGATGGCCGCCTCCACCAAAATGAACTGCGAGTTGGTGGATATCAATACCGCGGGAGCGGAAGCCGATTCTTACCACCCCAGGTGATATTTCCCTAAATAAGATGGCGATTTCTGAACCTTCCACCATCCGCACATACTCGATCAGCTGATCACACTGCCTCGGATCTACTTCAAAATTGACAAAGTCCTGATTAGATAGAGCCAGCCAAACCAGTCGACGGTTATGGCGGGTGTCTAGTTTTGCTAGAGCATAGCCTAGAAAGCGCATTAATTCCAAGGGCTTTGATCCATAGATCACATGTGCAGTCTGATCTGGAACCGCCCCATGACCGGTGAGCTCAGCCGCTGCTAAAAACACTTCTTTAGTGGTATTAGCGTGGCGAAAACCACCTGTATCGCCAATTATGCCGGCGTACAGTGGTTGAGCAAAACGATAATCAAACTCTACACCACCAGTCTGGAACAGCTGGTATAAAATCATGCAGGTAGCAGCCTGGCTGGTATCGATGTAGTTATAAGTGCAGCTGCCGGGATTGCCCTTATGATGATCAATGTTGATTGTAACCTCTGCCTTTTCAACTAATGGCAGAAGCCGTCCGGTACGCTCCGGTTCACAGTCTACGATCACTACAGCTTGGAAATCCAGCTCCTGTACAGGCAGAATCCGGTCAATGTTTGGCCACGGATAATTCGGGATCGGATCGGCGCTCATCATCCAAGCTCTTTTGCCGATACTTGTCAGGTATTGATACATGGCCAACATTGACCCGATGCTGTCAGGGTCGGGATTTTCATGCCCGCAGATCAAGTAGTTATCGTATTCTGCCAGTGCAGCCAGAATCTCGGCTTGACTATTCACCTTCACTGCCTCCGTCAAGATTAAGCTCTTTTAAGATAGCGTTAATTTTTGAACCATATTCCAGGGATTGATCATAATGGAAGCTGAGCTTAGGCACAGTTCTGAATCTCACTTTTTTAGCGAGCTCCGAACGGATAAACCCAGTAGCCTTAGTGAGACCTTCCATTGTCTGTTCCCGCTCTGTTTCATCGCCCAGCACGCTGATGAAGATTTTGCAGTAAGCGTAGTCCCGCGACAGCTCTACATCAGTGATGCTTACAAAGCCAAGTCTTGGGTCTTTGACCCGCTGCTGGATAATAAAACTAACTTCTTTTTTTATTTCTTCCTGTAATCTCTTTAAACGTTCACTCATGCTCTCACCCCACTATGCACTACAAAGTGCGGGCAATTTCTTTAATAATATAGGCTTCAATAAAGTCGCCATCTTTAATATCGTTAAACCGTTCGATACCGATACCACATTCGTATCCATGCATTACTTCTCTTACGTCATCTTTGAAGCGTTTCAAGGAGCTGATCTTGCCTTCATGGATAATTACGTTATCCCGGAGAATGCGGACGAAGGCACTTCTGGTGATTTTACCATCCACAACATAGCATCCGGCCACTGTTCCGGCACCGGGAACTCTGAAGGTCTGGCGGACTTCGGCTCGGCCGATCGCTTCTTCTTTGTACTCTGGTTCCAGAAGACCACTCATGGCTGCTTTTACTTCTTCAATTGCATCGTAGATAATACGGTATCCACGGATATCCACTTTTTCTCTTTCGGCTGCCCGAAGAGCGTTAGGATCGGGACGAACGTTAAATGCAATAATAACTGCGTTGGATGCGGCGGCTAACTGAACATCCGATTCCGATACGCCGCCTACTCCTTGGTGAATCACATTTAAACGCACCTCGTCAGTGGATAGTTTCTCTAAGGAAGCTCTCAAGGCTTCCAATGAACCCTGAACATCAGCTTTGATGACGATATTCAGTTCTTGAACCTCTCCCTGCTGGATCTGGGCGAACAAATCTTCTAAGTTGGCTCGCGCCGGTCCCCGCAGTTCCTGCTCGCGCTGCTTTTCTTGTCTTATTTCGGCAACCTGGCGGGCTGTCTGCTCATCTTTGGTGACAACCAAAAGATCTCCCGCTTCCGGAACATCGGAAATACCGATGATTTCAACCGGCTGTGACGGAACTGCTTCCTTAATGTTCTCACCCCGGTCATTAACAATGGCCCGGACGCGTCCGTAGACGCTGCCTACTACAAAGTCGTCACCGACTCTCAGGGTTCCCGCTGTAATCAATACAGTAGCAACAGGTCCGCGGCCTTTGTCGAGTTCTGCTTCAATCACGATTCCCCGCGCTCTGCGGTTTGGATTAGCTTTCAGCTCTTCCATTTCGGCTACTAACAGAATCATTTCCAACAGCTCATCCACACCTTCAAATGTCAGCGCGGAGAGTTCTACCATGATAGTTTCTCCACCCCATGCTTCCGGTATCAAACCGTGTTCGGACAGGCCCTGTTTAACGCGGTCCGGATTAGCATCGGGCAGATCCATTTTATTAATCGCAACGATGATCGGTACATTGGCTGCTTTAGCGTGGTTAATCGCTTCAACAGTCTGAGGCATAACGCCATCATCGGCGGCAACTACTAAAATTGCGATATCTGTTACTTGGGCACCACGCGAGCGAATAGCGGTAAACGCTTCGTGGCCCGGTGTGTCAATGAAAGTAATCTTCTTACCCTCATGCTCAACCTGGTAAGCACCGATATGCTGGGTAATACCGCCAGCTTCACTTGCTGCTACTCTGGATTTGCGAATTCCGTCCAGCAGAGTAGTTTTTCCATGGTCCACGTGGCCCATAATGGTAACGATTGGAGGACGAAGTTCCAACTGATCAGGATCATCTTGGACATCTTCAAAAATGGCTTCATCTAAAGCTTTAGCCTGCTTGACTTCGATGCCAAATTCAGCGCAGAGAACTGCAGCCGTTTCATAGTCGATGGACTGATTTGCAGTAACCATGGCTCCTGTCATCATCAGCTTCTTAATGAGCTCAGCCACTGAAACCCCAATTTTTTGTCCCAGTTCTTTGACAGTTATTGAATCGGGAAGCTCCAAGCTTTTGTCCTTCTTATCGGCTTCGCTTGGATGGCCTTTCTTGCCCTTAACCTTTCCTTTGCTCTTACCCTTACCGTTTTTGGCAATCTTCACGATCTTTTTGTCTTCAAACTCGGGATCGTCTTCTTCCTTGGAATGTTTTTTGCGCTTCTTGACTTTAGCAGCTTCCAGATCGTCATCATCGTCTTCGATCGCTTCGCTGCCAGCGAAGTGCTCTCTAACCATTTCCGCAATATCAGCTTCAACTGTGCTCATGTGGTTTTTAATATCAGCACCAAGTTCAACCAAAAAATCAACCAAGGCCTTACTCTCCAGATCGAGCTCTTTGGCCAGCTCATACACCCTTACTTTCTTCACAAACATCACTCCTAATCTTTCTCCCAAGATAAATTCTGTCCCCCCAACTCTGATGCAATCGCGCGAGCAAAACCAGAATCGATGACTGCAATCAATGAGCGCTGTGCTTTGCCTATGGCGAGTCCCAATTCTAGTTTTGTTCCGCAGACATAGACAGGAACATTTTGAGCTGCAGCTTTAGCACTAAATTTACGCAGCGTGTTCTGGGAGCTGTCCTTTGCCACAATCAAGCAGTGAACCTTACCTCTGTGCAGTGCTGTCATCACGCCCTGCTCACCGGATACTGCTTTGCCGGAACGCTGTGCAAAACCTAACAAACTAAAGACCTTATCCATCCAACTGCTGCTCCAATAACTCTTTTACTTCATCACTTATTTTTGTTTTTAAAGCCCGCTCCAGCTGAGCGGCTTTAACAGCCTTATGCAAACATTCCTTAGATGGACATAAATAAGCACCGCGTCCTGATTTCTTGCCCGTGAAATCAAGTTCAACCCTAGCTTCCGGTGTTCTAACCACGCGAATTAGCTCTTTTTTCGGCCGTGAAACTCTACAGCCTACACAGGTGCGCATCGGAACATGTTTAGGCTTCATACTATCACCTTAATCTTCTTCGTCAAATTGAAAATCTTCTAAGGTCAGCATGGAAAAGTCTTTGATAACTTTTTCCTTTTTCTTCTTCTGCTTCGGTTTCTCCGACTCGGAGTCAGATTTTTCTTGGGCAGTTTCTTCTGTGCTAACAGAACCAAATCGTTCTTCCCAGCTCTTGCGTTTAGCAGAAGTACCAATTTTAGCAAGCAGAGCCGCTACCTCATCCGGACTTGGTTCATCCTCAACTGTTTCCGCGGATTCCGCCTCAGTTTGTTCAATTTCCACCTCTGGCTCAGCATCAATCTCTTCAACAGGAGCAGCATCTAGATCCAGATCTGGATCTAAAACTGAATCGGCCAGCTCATCAGCTTCTTCTACTTCCGCAGTCTTTTCATATGCTTCCGGCTGGAACAGCGGTTCATCTGCGGCTTGAGTCTCGCTCTTGATATCAATTTTCCATCCAGTCAATCGCGCTGCTAGACGAGCATTTTGCCCCTCTTTGCCGATTGCCAGAGACAGCTGATCATCCGGAACAATAACCCGAGCAGTTTTGGTTTCTTCATCAAGCAGCACATTGGTAACTGCTGCCGGACTGAGAGCGTTGCCGATAAATTGAACTTCGTCTGGTACCCAAGCAACAATATCAATTTTTTCGCCGTTTAGTTGGGACACTACAGCCTGTACGCGCATACCTCTGCTGCCAACACAAGCACCCACCGGATCAACATTTTCATCCCTGCTGAAAACCGCCAGCTTGGACCGGAAGCCTGCTTCTCGGGCAACAGATTTAATTTCAACCACGCCAGCTTGAATTTCAGGAACTTCAAGCTCAAATAAGTATTTCAGCAGACCGGGATGAGTGCGAGACAGAAAAATTTGTGGTCCGCGGCTGGACTGCTTGACCTCATTAATGTAAAACTTCATACGCTGGTTCGGCTCATATCTTTCCCCGGGTATCTGCTCACTGACCGGAAGCACTGCTTCAACTTTACCTAAATCAATTATAACATTTCGGTGATCAATACGCTGAATAATTCCATTTACAACATCCCCGGCGCGGTTTGCGTATTCATTGAAAACAATTGAGCGCTCTGCTTCCCGAATTCGCTGGATAACTACCTGCTTAGCTGTTTGGGCAGCAATCCGTCCAAAATCTTTTGGTGTTACTTCCTCTTCTACAATGTCGCCGACTTCGTAGTTGGGATCGATTTCTTGGGCATCTTCTAGTGTGATTTCCTGTTTGTCGTCCGTGACTTCATCAACTACTCTGCGGCGGGAATATACATGGATTGCACCGGTAGTTTCGTCCAGATCAACCCTGACGCTGGCGCTGGAACTTAGATTAAAATTGCGCTTGTAGGCTGAAACTATGGCTGTCTCGATTGCATCAATTAAGACATCCTTTGCGATCCCTCGCTCCTTTTCTAATTCTTCGAGTGCCCCAATTAACTCCAGATTCATCTCTAACTTGCCTCCCGTATTAAAACTCAACAGCTAAATGAGCTTTTGCTATCTGATCATGGGGAATTTCATATTGCTTTCCCTGAATGTCCAAGGTAACAATACCAGAGTCAAAAGCAGTCAGCTTACCTTCAAACTGTTTTCTGCCGTCAATTGCTTGATAGGTTCTTACATTTATTTTTCTGCCGATAAAGCGGGCATAATCCTCAGGTTTTTTCAGTGGACGCTCAATACCCGGTGAGGATACTTCCAGGGTATACGCATGACTGATCGGATCCGCTTCGTCAAGCAGATCGCTGAGCTTTAATGTTACATCGCGGCAGTCATCAACATTTACTCCGCCGGGTTTATCTATATATACCCGCAAGAAGTAAGTTCCGCCTTCCTTAACATACTCGATATCCACGACTTCCAGATCCGTTCCCTCGATAATCTCGTCCATCCAATCGGATACCAGTTTAAGGAGATCGCCTTTTTTCATTAAAATTCACTCCCGCACGATTTATATTACGCTTGTATGGTTAATCTTTACCTGCACTTTCGCAATTATACTTTGGTAAATCGCTGTGAATCAGGCTGTAAAATATGTAAAAGAGTGGGTAAAACCCACTCTCCTTCAAAGACAATATTCTTGCGGCACCCCTATTATAGCATAATCAAAACATTGAAGCAACTGCTGTTTTCCGGCTGCCTTAACCGAATAAACTCAATTGGTTTGTTTCAGACATCCCTTCCAAGCAGCCATGATTGGACAGCGCCTCGATTACAGTGCGGCTCACTTTGGCTCTCTGGCGCAGATCTTCAATGGAGATAAACTCTCCCTCTTGTCTGGCTTCAGCAATAGCAGCGGCTGCGTTCATACCTACCCCGTCAAGGGATACTAGGGGTAGAAGCAGTTTATTGCCGTCGACCGGAAGCACCCGCACAGCATCGGACTTGTAGAGATCCACCGGCAGAAACTCTATCCCTCTTGAGATTGCTTCTAAGACCGCCTTAAGGATTGTGACTGTGTCAGCGTCTTTTGCGGTCGCATCATTACCTTTAGCTTCGATACCGGCAATCTCATCCCGGATATGCTGTTCGCCTTGAACAATTATATCCGCGTTAACCGAATCGATTTCCACGCTTAGGAAGGTAGCGTAGAAGGCAGCCGGATGATGCACCTTATAGTATGCCGCGCGATAAGCCGTAAACGCATAGGCAACAGCGTGGGCCTTCGGGAACATGTACTTAATCTTAAAACAAGAATCGATATACCAATCAGGCACATCAAACTGCTTCATCAGCTGGATGTCATCCTCGCTTAGACCCCTGCCTTTGCGAACCTGCTCCATGATGCGAAACGCATCGCTTGCAGATAAGCCTTTATGCATCAGATAGACCATAATATCGTCGCGACAGGCAATAACATTCTTAAAGTCAGTGACTTTCTCCCGGATCAGATTCTGGGCATTGTTCAGCCATACATCGGTTCCGTGGGTTAATCCCATGATTGCTACCAAATCGGCAAAAGTTGTCGGCAGAATATCCTCTAGAACCTGGCGGGTAAAGTCGGTGCCGAACTCGGGAATTCCCAAAGTTCCGATGGGAGTGCCGATCTGCTCTTCAGTAACGCCTAAGGATTCTAAACCCCTAAAGATTGCCATTGTGGCCGGATCATCCATGGGGATTTCGGTAACTCGTGTATCGGTAAATTCCTCAAACATCCGCATCATGGTTGGTCCTTTGTGGCCGAGGTTGTCCAGTTTGACAAGGCTGTCGTGAATGTAGCTGAACTCGAAGTGAGTTGTCACTACCCCGCTCTTCGGGTCATTGGCTGGGTACTGGATTGGAGTAAAATCGTAAATCTCCATATCATCCGGCACGACAATCATTCCACCTGGATGCTGACCAGTAGTGCGCTTGACTCCCACAAGTTTTTTCAGCATGCGGTTAATTTCCGCTTTGCGTTTAACTTGGTTGGTTTCATCCAGGTAATTTTTTACAAAGCCGAAAGCTGTTTTATCAGCCAGGGTGCCGACTGTTCCTGCCCGGAACACATAGTCTTCACCGAACAGCTCTTCAGTGTACTTCTGAATAGTTGCCTGGTATTCACCGCTGAAATTCAAGTCGATATCAGGAACTTTATCACCATCAAATCCAAGAAATACTTCGAACGGAATATCAAATCCGTCTCTGTGCAGCGGCTTGCCGCAGTTTGGACAGTCTTTCCGCGGCAGGTCGATACCTGAGCCCACTTCACCGCCAGTGAAAAACTCGTGGTGGTGGCAGTCAAGGCACAGATAATGGGGCGGCAGCGGATTTACCTCGGTAATACCGCTCATACAGGCTGCAAACGATGAGCCCACCGAACCCCGAGAGCCCACCATGTAGCCATCTGACTCGGATTTCTGCACCAGCTGACGAGCTGTCCAGTACAGCGCAGCATAACCATTGCCGATAATTGCTTTCAGTTCCTTTTTCAGCCGCTCCTCCACCAGCTGGGGCAGGGGATCACCATACAGCTTGCGAGCTGTATCGTAACACAGCTGCTCCAGTTTTTCTTCCGCATCGGGAATATGGGGTGGGTGCAGACCTTGGGGTATCGGCGTAATGTCCTCAATTTGCTCGGCAATCCGGTTGGAGTTCTCCACAACTACTTCGTACGCCAATTCTTCGCTCAGATAGCTGAACTCATCCAGCATCTCTTCTGTTGTCCGGAAATAGAGCGGAGCCTGCCGTTCTGCGTCCTCAAAACCTTGACCCCGCAGTAAGATTGTGCGGTATACCGCATCCTCCGGACGCAGGAAGTGCACGTCACATGTAGCCACAACCGGTATATTGAGCTCTGCCCCAATTCGGCAGATTAAGCGATTGATTTCTTTCAAATCTTCGGTGGTGCTTACGCGGCTTGTGCCAATTAAAAACTCATTGTTTCCTAAAGGTTGAATTTCAAGATAATCATAGAAACTGGCAATCTCCCGCAGGCGGGGATCCCGATTTAAACAGGCTTGATAAACTTCGCCCTGCTCGCAGGCTGCTCCGATAATCAATCCTTCCCGATGCTCCTCCAGCACTTTGCGGGGGATGCGCGGCCTGCGGTAAAAGTAATCTATATGCGAAAAAGAAACCAGCTTATAAAGATTCTTTAAGCCGGCCTGGTTTTTAGCCAATATCACAATATGATAAGGCCGATCATTTTCTTGGTCAATCAGATAACCTTCAAGGCCGTAGATAATCTTGATGCCGTGTTTTTTACCGGCAAAATAGGCTGATGGAAAGGCCTGCACAACACCATGATCAGTAATTGCTACTGCTGCATGGCCCCATGCAGCCGCCTGCCGTACCGCATCCTCCACATCCAGTACTCCGTCTAATCCGCTCATTTTTGTATGCAGATGGAGTTCAACCCGCTTCTTCGACGCATTATCCATCAGCGGCGCAGGTGGCTCAGCGCGGCTAAACTGGTTAACCATCAGCGCCAGTTCCTGTTCAAAACTTTGAAACTGGACATTGCCTTTCACTTTCAGCCACTCGCCGACATGGATTTCGGGCACATCATCTTCAGGATCTAAGAACAATTTGCAGGTTATGGAGTCGGTGTGATCCCAAACATCGAAAGTTACTAAAACCTTGCCGCTGCGGAGATTGCGTTTATCAAAAGCGACAACCTCACCTTGAATAGCAATGTTGTTCTCCTCAATCTCAATCTCTCTAATAGGAATATGCGGCTGATTAATCTCGGCTTCAAGATTAGCCCGTCTTCTCCCCCATCTTCTCCGTCCATTGGCCGGTTTGTCAGGCTGATCTTCAACAGTGATTACTGGCGGGGTGAAGTTTTTAATTACATGATCCATATAACTGAGATCGTCGGTTGGATCCGGTTCTTCCCAAACGAATTCGACCTGTTTTACCTGGGGGATTTTAGCCTGCAGTTCTTTGGCTAATTGATCCCAAAACTCTGCAGTTCCCTGCCGCCTGCCAACAAGCAGGAATTTCCAACTGTGGTTGACCGGATCAACTTCAATCTGCTTGATCTCAACGGATTCAGTGATAGGATCCGGAGAAAAATTCGCTAGGAAATCTCTGCGATCCGGTTTAATCACATAAACTGATCCCAATCCTATTCCTCCTATATCGGAAGTTAAAGCTTAACCGCCCGTAATATCTCCCAATACATCTTTAGACGCTGGGCAAACCCCCGCATTAAGCCCCGCTTCTCTTCTTTCATTACCTGGGAAAGATCCGGAAGCGGAACCGTTTCAACTCTAGCATGCTGGTGGCGAGCATAGCGAGATAGAGCCATCTCAACCCCGTAGCGGCTGTTTTCCAATTCAGGTATCTGCAGGAAGAAACTTCTGGTTACAGCCCTCTGCCCCGATAAAAATGGAGTGATTTTTTGGGCTAAATCAGTAGCTAGTCGACCATGGTCAAATACCCCGACCGTCATTTCCGCCCTCTGATGAATGATGGGGCCCAGCAGACCGGCAATGTGCTTTTTATTTAAACCGACTAGGTCGGCATCGATAAACAAAAACACATCTGCATCAGTATTTTTGGTACCAGCCAGCATCGCTCCACCTTTGCCAACATTTTCTTCCAGCTCTAATACTTTTGCTCCTGCTTTTCGCGCAGCTTCAGCAGTGCGATCCTGCGAACCATCGCTGACCACAATTATTTCATCAATCAGCGGTGAACTTAACAGTGCTGAAACAACCGTACCAACAGTCCGCTCTTCATTGTAAGCTGGTACAATTGCAGCAACTTTCATAATCATTCTCCTAACGGTTCAATATGGATTTTACCTGCTGCTCAACTTCGGATATGGGAATCACAACCTGAGTTTTCGAACTGCGGATATACAGCTCAACATTGCCTTCCTTTAGCTGTCTGGGACCGACGGTAATTCTGACTGGATATCCGATCAAATCTGCGTCTTTAAATTTAACACCCGGACGCTCATCGCGGTCATCCAGAATTACTTCAACCCCTGCTTGAGTCAACTCATTGTAGAGTTTTTCCGCAGCCTCTCTTTGTTCTGTATCTTTATAGCTGACCGGAACTATGATCACGTGATATGGCGCCACACTGACTGGCCAGCAGATGCCGTCCTCATCATGGTGCTGTTCAATAATGGCTGCCATGGTCCGGCTTACACCAATGCCATAGCAGCCCATAATGATCGGCTGCTCTTTTCCGTTCTCATCAACAAAGTTGGCTTTCAAAGTCTGGGAATACCTGGTTCCCAACTTGAATACCTGCCCTACTTCGGTCCCCCGGGCACTGGTGAGCGTTCCTCCACACCGGACGCACTTATCTCCTTCGCGCGCTTCTCTAATATCTGCAGTTACAGCTGCTTTGTAGTCGCGGTTGATGTTAACGTTAGCAATATGGGTATCTTTTTTATTTGCTCCTGCGACCGCATTTACCAGCCCGATTACGGAATAGTCAGCGACAATGGGAATTTCCAGGCCGATTGGTCCGGCAAAACCCACAGGAGCTCCAGTCACCTCTTCAATAGTTCTACTGTCTGCTAGGACTAGATTCTCGCATTTAAGTACTTTTTTAAGTTTGATTTCGTTAATGTTATTATCGCCGCTTACTAGGACCGCTATCGGTTGGTCATCTGCAAGGTAGATCATGGTTTTGATCAAACGGCTGCCTTCAATTCCTAACAGCTCAACCAGTTTATCAATGGTAGTCACATTGGGAGTAGCAATCTCCTCTAAAGACAGCATCTCGCCGGACTCAGCTTCATAAGGAGCGCATTCTGCTTGCTCCACATTGGCGGCGTAATCGCAGTCCTGACAGTAGACAACCAAATCTTCGCCCGCATCGCCTAATACCATAAATTCATGGGAATTATCGCCGCCGATTGCACCGGTATCAGCTTCTACCGGTCGAGTTTCTAATCCGCAGCGGGTGAAAATGCGGGTATATGCATCGTACATTGCCTGATAGCTCTGATCGAGCCCTTCCTCATCCCGATCAAAGGAGTAGAGGTCCTTCATAATAAACTCGCGGCTGCGGATCACTCCGAAGCGCGGTCTAATTTCATCGCGATACTTGTTTTGAATCTGGTAAAGCATCAGCGGCAGTTGTTTATAGGAACGCACATCAGCCCGAACTAAGGCAGTAACGATTTCTTCATGGGTGGGACCAAGACAAAATTCCCGGTCGTGGCGATCCTTGAGACGAAACATTTCATCACCATAGTCATTCCACCGGCCTGACTCCTGCCACAGCTCGGCAGGCTGGATAATCGGCAGCATAACTTCCTGTCCGCCTGCTTTATTCAACTCTTCCCGAATAATACTCATAATTTTCTGCAGCACCCGCACACCAAGCGGCAGATAGGTATAGACTCCCGATGCTGCTCTGCGCATCAGTCCGGCGCGCAGCATAAACTGGTGGCTGATTAATTCTGCTTCTGCAGGCACTTCTCTAAGTGTTGGAGCATATATTTGAGTAACACGCATGTCCAAACGAACCCCCTACTGAACTTCCTGTTCTAGTTTTAGCGCTTCAGCTACTAAGGCGTTGACCAGCTCTTCCTCAGCAACTTTACGGATTACCTTACCTTTGCGAAAGATCAATCCTACACCATTGCCGCCGGCAATGCCCAGATCTGCTTGCTTGGCCTCTCCCGGACCATTAACTTCACAGCCCATAACAGCAATTTTCAGCGGTTTGGTAAGATTGCTCAGTTTCTCCTCAACTTCTTCAGCTATTTTCTCTAGATTGATTTTGGTGCGGCCGCAGGTTGGGCACGAAATAAAGACGGGACCGCGAAAACGCAGCTCTAACGCCTGGAGAATCGCCCACCCTACTTTGACCTCTTCTATCGGGTCTCCGCTTAAAGAAACACGGATTGTGTCGCCAATTCCTGCTGCCAGCAGTGCGCCGATCCCTACAGCCGACTTGATGCTGCCAAACCACTTGGTCCCCGCTTCGGTAATACCTACATGCAGTGGATAATCAACCAGCTTTGAAATCAGCTCGTAAGCTTCAATGGTAAAGGGAACACCGGTAGCTTTCAAGGAGATGACAATGTCTGTAAAGCCAAAGTCCTCTAAAATCTTGACGTGTTCCAGCGCACTCTCTACCATGGCTTTTGGCGTGTGGCCGTACTTCTCGACTGCCCAGTCGGCCAACGATCCGGAGTTGACGCCAATCCGAATTGGCACCTGATTAGCTTCGGCAGCTTTGACCACAGCCTCAACCTTAGGGCGGGAACCGATATTGCCGGGATTAATCCTAAGCTTGTCGATGCCCTGCTCAATTGCGATCAGTGCCAGGCGGTAGTCAAAATGAATATCAGCGACAAGCGGGATTTGGATCTTTTCCTTGATCTTGCCTAAAGCAAGGGCCGCTTCCTGATCGACCACTGCTGCCCGGACAATGTCACAGCCTGCATCAGCGAGGGCTGTGATTTGAGCCACAGTTGCGTCCACATCCCGCGTATCTGTATTAGTCATACTCTGCACTGCAATTGGAGCTCCACCTCCGATTGCGGTAGAGCCGATCCTAACTCTTCGTGTACTGCTTCCCATTATTTACTCCTTAGGATAATAGTTTTGAAATATCACTGTAGGTTGCAAGAACCATCAGCATAAGCAGGAGAGCCACGCCGACAAACTGCGCCACTCCCCGGTGCTCTTCTTTCAACGGTCTGCCCCGCAGTGCTTCCACAATAAAAATCAAGATCCAGCCGCCATCAAGTACCGGAATGGGCAGCAGGTTTAACAGCCCCAGGTTAACATTAAGGACAGCAGCTAAAATCATTAAGCTGGCAATTCCCTGCGCGGCAAATGCACCGACCATCTGATAGATTCCGATTGGACCCGCAAGCTCAGGCTCTACTTTACCGGTAAACATGCCGCCAAGGGCAAGGACTGTCTCTTTTGTAAACATCCAAGTTTGCGATATGCCGTTGCCGATAGCGGTGAAGAACGGCGTTTTCATCTTGGCATTTAAACCAACTCCAATAATGCCTCTGCCATCTTCAACTTCAGGCATAACTGTCACATCAAATGTTTGATCATCACGTTTGACTGTTAAGTGCAGTTCCTGACCAGCCGACTCTTCGATTGCGTTAATCAGATGGTCTAGATCCCGCACCGGGGAATTGTTCACCCTAATAACTTGATCACCTAGTTCTAGTCCCACCTGCTCTGCCGGCATACCGGGAGAGAGAGAAACAATTGTTGGCGGAATAAAGATTAATGCTGCGTACAAAGTCAGAATCAGCGCAGCTAAAACAAAGTTCATGAATGGTCCGGCTGCTATTGTTGCTAACCTAACGAACAGCGGCTTGTTGTTAAAATTGCCGGGATGCTGCTCATCAACGGAGTCCAGACCCGTTTCCGGTTCATCCATCCCTGCCAGCTTGACGAATCCGCCAAGAGGCAGCAGCCTGACAGAATACACCGTATCACCTTTTTTGGTGTGCAGTAAACGCGGTCCAAACCCAAGCGCAAACTCATATACCATTACTCCTGCCAGTTTAGCTACGATAAAATGTCCCAGCTCATGAAAGAAAACAATGGTCCCAAAAACAAGGATAAAAGCTACTATAGTAGGCACACTACCCCATCCTTCCTAAAATTTCACTGATCCTGAGTGCATGTGCTCTCGCTTCCCGATCAACTGCAATCAGTTCTGCCAAACTCGGCTGCATTACAGGACTGTGTTTGTTCATTGCGGATTGAACAATTTCCGGAATATGAGTAAAGCAGATCTTATTCTTCAAAAACAAGTTAACCGCAACTTCATTGGCTGCATTTAAAACCGTCGTCATAGTACCGCCAATTCTTCCCGCTTGGTAGGCTAATTCCAAGCATGGGAAGCGCTGAGAATCACAGTCACTAAAGGTTAGTGCCGTAAGCTTAGAAAAATCTAATGCAGACACTTGGGACTCTACAGTCCGGGGATAAGTGAGAGCGTATTGAATCGGCATCCGCATATCCGCCGGTCCCAACTGTGCCAAAACCGATCCATCCCTGAACCGCACCATCGAATGGATGATGCTTTGGGGATGAATAATTACTTCAATTTTATCATAGTCAAGATTAAACAGCCAATGGGCTTCAATTACTTCCAGACCCTTGTTCATCAGAGTGGCCGAGTCAATGGTAATCTTACCGCCCATGTTCCAGGTTGGATGCTTGAGGGCTTGATCAACTGTAACTTGAGACAAGTCCTCCGGTTCTGATAAAAACGGTCCGCCTGAAGCAGTAAGGATCACTGCATCTATATCTTGAGGGTTTTTTCCATCCATAATCTGCCAGATTGCGCTGTGCTCCGAGTCGATGGGAATAATCTGGGAACGATGCTCCATTACCAGATGGCCACCGACAACCAGTGTTTCTTTGTTGGCTAAAGCGACTTTTTTTCCCGCTTCGAGAGCTGCTATCGTCGGCTCTAGGCCGGCAAATCCCACTAAAGCCATCACAACCACATCTACCTCAGGATCGCTGGCCAATTCTATCAGACCCTCCCTGCCGGAAGCCGTCTCGATATTGTATTTCTGTTTCAGCTGCTTGGCAGCCTCAGGATCATTGACCACCACTTTCTGAGGTATATACTCGCTGATCTGCTCGCTTAACTTCTCAATGCTTCGATATGCGCTTAAACCATATACTCGAAATCCTGGTAAGTTTTTCAGCACATCAAGGGTCTGAGTTCCGATTGAACCCGTTGAACCTAGTATAGCAACATTTATCATTAATATATTCCTTCCTGTTCCTAATCAAGTCTCCTGTTAGTCATCTCTGAGAATGAAGTAAATGGCCTTTCCAAAGATAGCAATAATCGGGCCGAAGATGAAACCGGCCGCTCCCATCGCTTTTACTCCCAGGTAAAGGGCAGCTGTTGCGGAAAGGGGATGCAGGCCGACTTGACTGCCCATAATCTGAGGCTCCCAGATCTGCCTGATGACCATCAGGATCAGCCATACAAGACCAATAAAAATACCTTTTGCAGTAAGCCCGGAAAAAAGATTAAATATAATGACCGGAAGAAAAACTGCTGCGGGCCCCAGCACGGGTATTAAGTCGAACAATCCGACCAAAATTCCTAAAACCCAGGCATACGCCTGATTCACAAGTAAAAACCCGCTGATCGCAATACAGGCAGAAATCCACATCAGAATCAACTGAGCTTTTAAATAGGCAAATAATCCCTGCACCACCTGATGTTTTAGGACGAAGAACTTGGTGTGCCAGCTTTTCGGCATAAGACCAGTGATAAATCTGGCTATTTCTCTTTTATCTCTGCATACAAAAAAAGCAGTCATCGCCGCTAGGATCCAAGTAAAGAATGTATTAGGAATTTGTTTGACAAAATTCAATACCTCGATCAGCAGTCCGATGACAAATTGATTTAAATTTTCGGTGATGGCGGGAACCATGTTCCGGATCGGTTCCGGAAGGGTCTGCACAAATTGATTGATGTCTTCAAAAGCGCGATAACCACCGCTGTACAGTGTTTGAAACAACTGGATCAGCTGATCAACCTCGTTCCACAGCCCCACAACCGCAAACCCGATTAAAAACAAAAGGCTGCCAAATATAATTAAGACAAGTATCAGTGAAACGAGTCCTCTTGGACAGCCTTTTAACTCACAGTAATCAACAGCAGGATGAATTACTGCTGCGATCAGGATTCCCATCAAAAATGGAGTGATATATGGGAACACACGCTACCCTCCCGGTCGAGGGCCATTACACAAACACTGGGATGTATTTCAAAATAAAATAAAGCGCAGGCATTACAAACAGCAGTGAATCAAAGCGGTCGAGTACTCCGCCATGGCCCGGAAAGATTGTTCCTGAGTCTTTAACCTCCCTTTCCCGTTTCATGGCAGATTCAACCAAATCTCCAACTTGACCGATGATCGATAAAAATACCGCGGTAAGGATCAGGTAAAATACGGGCTGGTCGGCAGCTACTGCAAAAATTACCGCTGCCATAGCTGCAGCTGCAATTCCGCCAAGGGAACCTTCCCTAGTCTTATTGGGGCTGATAGCCGGTGCCAATTTGGTTTTTCCGAAAGCTGAACCAGCAAAATAAGCACCGGTATCAGTTGCCCATGTAGTTACGATTCCGAATAAGCTCCAAATAAAGCCAAATTCAGCGTTGACCAACCACAAGAAGCTGAATAAACCAGCAGCGTAAAATACTGCAGCCATCTGCCACATCTGCATCAACGGCCTGCCCGTGGTAAAGGTTGCTCTAACCAAGAGATAAACTAACTGCGCTGCAAACCACACTGCCAGGAAAGAGGGATCCACTCCAGTATATGCCAGAATCAACAGTGATAGTCCAGCGAGAATTAGGTAGTCCCAATATCCCTGTCCTCCATGCATTCTGTTAAGCTCATACAATCCTACTAAAACAAGTAGTGCGGTTCCGATCTGCAGATAAAGCCCACCGAAATAAACTGCTGCCAGAAAAACCGGAATTCCTATGATTGCTGTCAAAATCCTTGTTACCAAAACTGTCACCTACCAGCCTTTATTCAGTAACGCGGCCAAATCTGCGTTCCCGCTGTTTAAAACTGTCCAGGGCTTTCTGAAATTCTTCGACGCTGAAATCCGGCCAAAGCGTTTCCGTGAAATACCACTCAGAATAAGCAGCCTGCCACAGCAGAAAATTACTCATTCTCAGCTCTCCGCCGGTTCGGATGATCAGATCGGGGTCAACCAAATCGCCTGTGTATAAATATCGGCTGACAACCTCTTCAGTGATTTGATCCGCGTTGAGCCTGCCGGCCAAGACATCTGCGGCTATGGTTCGAATCGCTGCGGTGATCTCCATTCGACCGCCATAATTAAAGGCAACATTTAAATGCAGGCGGTTGTTATCCTTGGTCCGCTCTTCAGCGGCCCGCCAGATCTTCTGCTGTTTAACAGAAACAGAGCTGATATCACCAATGATGCGGATCTTAACTCCATTATCGATCAATTCATCGAGTTCAGCGCTGAACGTTCGTTCCATCAGTCCCATCAAGTACTGCACTTCTCCTGCCGGGCGGCTCCAGTTTTCGGTACTGAACGCATAGACTGTAAGAATCTTAACACCAATGTCGCCGCTGTACCTAACGATGCGCTTTAAAGATTTAACTCCTTCCCGGTGTCCAAAGTAACGGGGCATCATTCTCTGCTTTGCCCATCTCCCATTTCCGTCCATAATTATTGCAACATGCTCTGGAATGCTCATACCCATCCTCCTAGTGCCCCGAACCGCTACCTAACTGACCAATCGCAGGCTGCGCAGATAAGTTCAAGGCAGTCAGAAACCGAGCGAATTCCAATGATGCGTACGCTGTCCTCAGCATCCTCAGGAACTGCATCACGCTTCTTCGGCGGCGCGGTCATAATCACGCGGTAATCCTGCTGTTCCTCGCGCAGGTATTCTACAGCTTCGTGCAGCGGATACCCGATAATTAGTGTCCAATCGATACTGCTCAAATTTCCAGAATCTCCTTTTCCTTCAATTCTGCTAAGCGGTCGATTTCACCGATATACTTATCAGTAAGCTCTTGCACATCATTCAGATAGCGGCGGCTTTCATCCTCAGTAATCTCTCCATCTTTTTCCATTTTCTTGATTTCATCGTTAAGATCACGGCGGATATTGCGGACCGCAATTTTGTGCTCTTCCGCTTCCTTTTTAACAACTTTGACCAGCTGTTTGCGCCGCTCCTCAGTCAGCTGAGGTATTGCAATCCTAATAAGATTGCCGTCATTAGCTGGGGTTAATCCTAAATCAGATGCCATGATTGCTTTTTCGATATCTTTAATCGATGTTTTATCCCAAGGCTGAATAACCAGGAGCCGAGGTTCTGGAGCAGAAATGGTGGCCATTTGATTCAACGGCGTCGGTGTGTTGTAATAATTGACAACAATTCGATCCAAAATACTTGGGTTTGCCCTTCCGGTGCGAATACCTCCAAACGAGGCGTTGGTAGAGGCAATCACCTGTTTCATTCTCGCTTCTCCGTCTTTCAAAAGTTCACTAACCATTATTTCTCCCCCCTATGATTGTTCCAAGAGATTCTCCGCGAATAATTCGAACAATACTGTTTTCCTCGTTGAAATTAAACACAATTATCGGGATTCCGTTGTCCATGCAGAGTGAAGTTGCTGTAGAATCCATTACCCCTAATCCACGATTGAGAACATCGATGTATTCGAGGGTATCAAACTTTACAGCATCAGAGTTGATGCGAGGGTCGGAATCATAAACCCCATCAACACCTTTTTTTGCCATCAAGATGACTTCTGCTTCGATTTCAGCTGCCCTTAAAGCCGCAGTGGTATCAGTGGAAAAGTAAGGGTTGCCTGTGCCCGATGCAAAGATTACTACTCGATCCTTTTCCAAATGGCGGATAGCCCGGCGTCTGATATAGGGCTCGGCAATTTCCCGCATTTCAATAGCAGTCTGAACTCGGGTGGGAATACCAATCTTTTCTAAAGCATCCTGCAGCGCTAGAGCATTAATACAGGTCGCCAGCATACCCATGTAATCGGCGGTACTGCGGTCCATGCCTTTGGCACTGCCGACCGCTCCACGCCAGAAATTGCCTCCGCCAACGACAACTGCGATTTCTACACCTAAGCTGAACGCGTTTTTGATGCTGAGAGCAATTTCATTGACCACATCGGGATCGATGCCAAAGCCACTTTCCCCGCCCAATGCTTCTCCACTCAATTTTAACACAATTCGCTTGTATTTTGCTTTAGTCATACTTTCACTCTCTCCCTAAAATATTCTGCGTTGAGACTGATTTCCCTTTTATTTCCTGCGGTATAAGAAAAAAGGAACACCAAAAAGGTGCTCCTTACTGCTTGATCTGAGACATTACTTCTGCAGCGAAGTCTTCTTGGCGTTTCTCAATTCCCTCACCGCGTTCGAAGCGAGTAAACCGCCGGATGGAAATATTCTCCCCAATCTTCGCGATCTTATCGTGGAGTACCTGTTGTACAGTTAAATCCGGGTCTTTCACAAAAGGCTGCTCCAGCAAGCAGATCTCAGATAAGTATTTGTCAATTCTGCCTTCAACAATCTTGTCAACGATATGTTCCGGCTTGCCTTCATTAAGTGCAGCTGCTTTGAAAATCTCTTTTTCCTGATTAATAATGCTTTCCGGAACTTCCTCCCGGGATACATACTGCGGATTAGCTGCCGCGATATGCATTGCGATGTCTCTTACAAATTCTTGGAACTCATCAGTTTTAGCGACAAAGTCTGTTTCGCAGTTTATCTCTACTAATACGCCGATGCGGCCACCAGCGTGGATGTATGCGTCAACCAAACCTTCGGCTGCAATTCTACCAGCTTTTTTTGCCGCTGCAGCTAAACCTTTTTCCTTCAGATATTTAAGGGCAGCTTCCATATCACCATTAGTCTCAACTAAGGCCTTTTTACAGTCCATCATACCTGCACCGGATCTCTGGCGCAGCTCTTTAACCATCTGAGCACTAATATTTGCCACCAAAATCCCTCCTTCTGCGTTTTCATAAAAAAAGGGAGCATCACGAGAGTGTACACCCTCAAACCAGCTCCCCTCGTGTTATTTCTTTACTCTTCTGTTTCTTCAGAAACAGTAACTAAGACCTCGTCTTCTGTCTCGCCAGCAGTCGATTCTGTGTCAACATTACCTTCTTTTGCTTCGATAACAGCGTCTGCGATTGTGGAAGTCAATAATTTGACAGCTCTAATCGCATCATCATTGCCGGGGATTACGTAATCAATCTCATCAGGATCACAGTTAGTATCCACAATTGCTACAATCGGAATACCTAACTTGCGAGCCTCTGCTACAGCAATGCGCTCTTTGCGAGGATCTACTACAAACAAAGCACCAGGCAGTTTTCTCATTTCGCGGATACCGCCGAGGAAACGGTTGAGTCTGACCAGTTCTTTTTCTAACTGCAGGACTTCCTTCTTGGGAAGCAGATCAAAAGAACCATCTTCGCGCATCTTTTCCAGTTCATGCAAACGCGCGATACTGCGGTTAATTGTCTTAAAGTTGGTCAGCATTCCGCCCAGCCAGCGCTGATTAACATAGTACATGCCGCAGCGTTCGGCTTCTTCTCTGATGGTTTCCTGAGCTTGCTTTTTAGTACCGACAAACAAAATTGATTTGCCATCGGCAACGACTTCACGGACAAAGTTATAAGCATCTTCAACTTTCTTCACAGTTTTCTGCAGGTCAATGATATAAATACCATTGCGCTCTGTGAAGATATAAGGTGCCATTTTTGGATTCCAACGTCTGGTTTGATGACCAAAGTGAACGCCGGCCTCCAACAGCTGTTTCATGGTGATAACGGCCAAGTCGCTCACCTCCTCCCTTTTTTGTTTATTCCTCCGCAGCATCATCTGTGAACAAGACCATTAAGGCACACCTTGCTCCACATCAAACTGCGTGTGTTTTAAACACCAATGCAGATTATAACACAGTTGACGAGCTTAATCAATGAGTAATTTCATTATTTTTCAATTGATAAATCAGCTCGACTTCTCCTGTTCCTAAGCCTAGTTTTTGAGCAACTTCGGTATAATTATACCCTTGGCTCAAAAGGTGGATTACCTGCTCGGCTTTATCATGGTAAGCTCGTCCTAAGGCTTGATTAGGACTGGGTTGGGAGGCTTTCGATTGGTTAAACTCGTGCAAAATTTCCTGCTGTTTGCTCTCTAATTCGTTTAAATACTGCTCTAAAACTGCTTCAAAAGTATCCATATCTGTTGGATAGCTTACTGTTTTTGAATCGGCGCCGAGATTAGATTTAACTACAAAGCCGCCGATAAACCCGATTGCTAAACCAATTAAGAAGATCAAGGACTGACTCATCGAAATCCTCCCAACTAGATTCTGATATCTAATTTGCTGCCGGTTGTTCGGCGCTGCTTGCCGCCGGAATTGCTTTCTTTTTTATGGCGCTTTTGATTGCGCAGGCGGGCTGTTTTTGGACTGTCATTTACTTTTTTAGGTTTTTCGGCATGTTCCTGGACAACAGCGGGAGCGACTTTTCCAGCGCCGGTCGGATCTCCTTCCCGCAGAATCTTCGGTATTTGATCGATTCTGCCTACCAATACCTGCATATCAGGAAACTTAATCGACATGCTCAAAACCTCCTAGATTGGGTTAAGCAAATTTGAGTTTACTCCGCAGTGTCCGAATCGCTTTGCTGTGAATTTGACTGATTCTCGACTCTGATACGTCCAGCACATGCCCTATTTCCTTTAATGTCAGCCCTTCGTGGTAATACAGGGACACTACAAGTCTTTCTCTTTCCTCCAATTGATCGACCGCGGCAGCTAATTCCTGCAGGGTTTCTTGGTCTACAAGCTCTTGATCCACCGCGGCAGCTGGATCGTCAAGCGTATCCATCAAAGTCAGGGAATCAGAATCGGGATCGCTGCTGATCTGGTCATCCAGGGACAAAAGAGCGATGCTTCTGACTTGGTCAACTGTTTCATAGTATTTATCTAAGGGCATTTCCAGCGCAGCAGCCACTTCCTGATCACTAGGACGTCTGCCTAACTGATGCTCTAAATTCATAATCGCTTGGTCGACCTGCTTCGCCTTACTGCGCACACTGCGGGGAATCCAATCGGTGGACCGCAAGCCATCCATAATCCCACCCCTGATGCGCAGGCTGGCATAGGTTTCAAACTTGATATCTCGTTCAAGATCGAACTTATCGACTGCGTCCATTAATCCAAAGACCCCGTAGCTGATCAGATCATGATAATCCACACTGTCAGGCAGATGAATCGCGATTCGACCCGCAATATACTGCACCAGTGGAATATACTCCTCAATAATCTTCTCCCTTGCAGTCAGATCATTATTTAATTTGTACTGCTGCCACAGTTCTGCTAGATCAACAGTCTCTCTATTCATCTTAATCAACTTCCTACGAATTTTGGTTTTTGACCTTGCGATGTATTTCGATTTGGCGTTTATAGACGAATTGAATGATCAGCTGTCGCGTTTGTTCGTCAAGATTTATAAAGCTCATGCCGTATTCATAACCTGACTCTTTAGGTACAGCTCTTACGATATTACCGTGCAAACGAATCACGTTTTGATCGAGTTTAAGGTCAATAAACACAACTGAACCAACTTCAAGCTCTTCTTCTGCGGCGAAAAGCAGACCCCCGCCACTCAAATCTTTTACTATACACTCGTTAAGACCGTTATAGATACCCTCTAACAAAACATTGACGCGTACAAAATCCCTCTGCTGGTTTTTTTTCCAGTCACTGGTCAGTCTAATTAACAGCACAGGCACATTCTCCTGCCTGAATCGACGCTTTATAATTCCGGAAGCTTGGTATCGGCCTTCTGCCACCGGACCCACCCTTTTATAGGAAATAAGTACAGAGGTTTCTGGACGTACCGCTACCAGCACTCCATTTTCCATTGGAGCTGCCACAACCAAGTGATCGTCGTCGATGTCTTCGATGCGGCTTAGGTATACCTTATCAGCTTCGTTGGCAATAATTAATTCAATATTTTGATTAGGGGTAGGCACCAAACTATCCCTCCTGTTAGGCCATTGGTGTGATTTCATTCGGGGATCTTGCAGCAAGATATTTGCGATTCAGCAAGTTCAGAGCCACTTTCCGAATAGATCTACTCGCACTGCAGCCTGGATAAGCTAGGACCAGAGCTTTTTGTTTTTGGACTGCAGCAGCAACCTTCCGATCATACAGAACACTGCCCGCGTATTTCACCTCTCTCTGCAGGAATCGGGCTGTCATAGTATTGATTTTCTGCCAAATCAGAATCCCCTCGTTGGGAGAGCGCACCATATTGCCAATCACAATAATCTCCTTGGCTCGATCACGCTGCAGAATTGTTTTAATTAAACCATATGCATCTGCGATGCTGCTCGGTTCAGAGGTAGCAACCACCAAAACTTCGTCTGCAGCCATAGTCAGCAGAATTACATTGCGGGATAACCCTGCGCTGGTATCAATAAACAGGAAATCCAGGTTGTGATTCAAATGGGTTGCAGACTGGATAAACCGGTTCAATGTGATCTGACCCATATTGGCAAGCTCATATACGCCTGAACTTCCGGCAATTATCTTGAGACCTAGCGGTCCGGATACAATAATATCGTTCAGCTGTTTATCTCCCTTAAGAATGTCTAAGAGAGTGTACTGCGGATATACTCCTAAAACAAGGTCAGCGTTAGCTAGACCTAGATCTGCGTCAAGCAGTGCCACATTTTGACCTTGTTTTATCAGTGTCAAAGCCAAATTAATGGAGAGATTAGTTTTGCCAACTCCACCTTTGCCGCTGGCTACGGCAAGTATGCGGGGAATCGTGACCGAATTTTGCTTGACAAGATCTCGTAGTCCTTGGGCTTGATCACTCATAGCTAGTCCCCCAGAATCAAATTTGTCAGTTGATCAATATCGGCTACTTCTATGTCATCAGGCACACTCTGTCCATTCGTGATAAACGCAATCGGAACCTGGGCGTATGACGGAGCCTGTACTAGAATGCCGAAACTTTGAGTCTCATCGAGTTTGGTAATGATCAAATTATCAATTTCAATCGGACGATATGCGTCGATGATTGCCATTAGGTCATAGCCCTTAGTGGTAGCACTTAAAACTAGGTATTTTTCAGCGCTGATTCCCGCCAAAGCTGCCTCCAATTCTGCCATCTGTTTCTCATTTTGATGGCTGCGACCTGCAGTATCAATCAAGATTAGATCTCGGTCTTGATATGAAGCCACCGCCTCCTCAAGTTCGGCTCCTGAATAGACAACCTTAAGCGGCACATTGATAATGTCTGCGTAGGTTTTCAGCTGTTCCACGGCAGCAATGCGGTATGTATCTAAAGTTATCAGTCCCACTTTTTTTTGCGCTATTAAATGATAATTAGCAGCAATTTTCGCTATGGTCGTGGTTTTGCCTACCCCAGTAGGCCCTAAAAACACTACAGTTTTCTGTTCTCCCATCAGATCCCAGGGAGGATCCACCAGGATTTTGGCGCTGACTGCAGTGCGCAGGTGCTGTTTGAGCAGAACCAAATTAGTCCACTCCCGCTTTGGTACCTGCTGTAAAACGGGCTTCAAAATCTCCACTGCAAGTTTTTGGGAGATATCTTGGCGAAGCAGCAGCTGAAATAATTCCTGCACACTGCTGGCGCGCTCTTCAATATCGACTAATTCTTCCTCGTCGGCAGCAGTGTTGGGTGGATTTGTGTTTACAGCAGTTTTCTTTGAACTGTTTTTGGCTGCTTGACGGTTTGGGTCAACAGCGCCCAGCACTTCATAGCATTTCTTGCCAAAAAGGCCAAAAAACCGGTCTTTTTTCACAACTTTCGTGTGTAAAATTACCGCTTCTTCTCCAAATTCAGCTTTCATCATTGCTACTGCTTCAGGCAGCGTATCAGCCTGGAATTTCTTGATTTTCATATGGCCATTTCACCATCCCCGCCGCCTGAACCTGGATTTCCGGAACAATTTCACCGAAAGACAAGACTATCAGTCCCGGGAAGTTCCTTTCGGTCAAGCGCTTAAATGCTAATCTGATACTTGGAGAGACTAAAATGACCGGATAAGGCAGGGCTGTGCTTTCTAAAGCAGCTTTCAGCTGTACGAATAAACTCTGCAGTAAACGTGGTCCAACAGAAATAATGCTGCCTCGTTCTGTATGCTCAATCCCCTCCGCGATCACGGTCTCCCAATTTTGATCTAAAGTAAGAACGGACAAAATGTCATTCTCCAAATACTGCCGTGAAATCTGACGGGCTAGTGCTTCACGGACATATTCGGTTAAATAATCGATATCTTTGCTGATGGGAGCAGCATCTGCTAATGCCTCTAAGATAGTCACCAAATTGCGGATTGGTACCTGCTCTCTGAGCAGATTTTGAAGCACTTTTTGAATTTCGCCGACGCTCATCAGATTTGGAACCAGCTCATTGATTACAGCTGAGTATTCGTTTCGCAGGCTGTCCAGCAGCGTCTGAACTTCCTGGCGTCCTAAAAGCTCGTGGGCATGACTTTTAATGACTTCAGTCAGGTGGGTAGCTAAAACGCTGGGCGCATCCACCACTGTATAACCGGCAATCTCCGCCCGTTCTCGATTTTCTTCACTGATCCAAAGAGCATCCAGTCCAAAGGCCGGTTCCTTAGTGGGCTCTCCTGGAACGGTTTCTACTACATTTCCAGCATCCATCGCGAGGTAATGACTCAGCAGCAGCTGACCGCTGCCTACTTCAATCCCCTTAATTTTAATTACATATCCATCAGGCTGCAGCTGGAGATTATCCCTAATCCGGATCACCGGGACAATCATCCCTAATTCCAGAGCGCACTGCCGTCTGATCATGGTAATTCGTTCAAGCATATCTCCGCCCTGATCGGTATCCACCAGGGGAATTAGGCTGTAGCCGATTTCCAGCTCAATCTGATCCACCTGCAGCAGCGAGAGCACACTTTCCGGCTGGCGTTTTTCCTCCTGCTCCTGAATCAATTGGGTTTGGGCTGTAGTAGTTTCCGCAGCAGCCTGCTCCCGCCAGAGCAGATAGGCAATTGTGCCAAACAATCCACTCAGAATGAAAAAGGGCACAAAAGGCAGGCCTGGAACAATGGCAAACAGCAGCAGCACCCCACTGGTTACAGCCAGCACTTTAGGATTGTTCAAGAGTTGTTCGTTTAGGTCATGGCCGAGATTATTTTCAGATGCCGCTCGGGTGACCACGATTCCGGTGGCAGTACTGATCAGCAGTGCCGGAATCTGGGAAACCAGTCCGTCCCCTACTGTTAACAGTGTGTATAAGTTCATTGCCTGCTGGAAATCAAGATTGCGCTGGAACATACCTATTAAAAGGCCGCCGATAAAGTCGATTACTACAATCAAGATTCCAGCAATAGCATCGCCTTTAATAAACTTCGAAGCACCGTCCATGGATCCATAAAAATCAGCTTCCCGCTGAATCATAATCCGCTTCTGTCGGGCTTCAGCCTCCGATATTAATCCAGCGTTGAGATCAGCGTCAATGCTCATCTGTTTTCCCGGCATAGCGTCCAGGGTAAACCGGGCGGCAACTTCAGCAACCCGCTCAGAACCCTTGGTAATAACAATAAACTGGACTATAACCAGAATTAAAAAGATAATAAAGCCCACAATATAGTTTCCGCCGACAACAAAGTTGCCGAACGCCCGAATAATGTTTCCTGCATTAGCCTCAAGCAGGATCAAGCGGGTAGAAGAAACACTTAAAGACAAGCGGAACAGTGTCGATAATAACAATAAGGTCGGAAAAGCAGACAGCTCCAGAGGCTCCCGGATGTTCATTGACAGCAGCAGAATTAAAAGGGAAAGACTGATGTTGCACGCCAGTAGGATATCAAGCAAAAAGGCCGGTACCGGCATGATCATCATGAGAATAACTAAAATTACGGCGATTACGACATAGAGGTCCCGATATTGATTTAATTTTTGCAGTGGTGCTAAACCGTTAATCAACTTTTACCCTCCAAGAGCGGATTATAGAGCCCGATTCTTAAGCCGATATACAAACGCCAGTACTTCTGCAACAGCGGGATAAAGCTCAGCGGGAATCTGCTGCCCGATTTCAACTGATTTATACAGCGACCGTGCCAGAGGCGGATTTTCGACTGTAGGTACCCCATGTTCTTCCGCTGTTTCACGAATCTTTAAAGCTATCAGTCCCGCGCCTTTGGCAACAACTTCCGGCGCTGCCATTTTATCAGCCTGATACAGCAGAGCGACTGCGTAGTGCGTCGGATTTGTGATGACAACATCCGCAGTGGGAACCGCCTGCATCATGCGTCTGGAGGCAATTTCTCGCTGTTTTTGGCGGATGCGGGAGCGGATCAGGGGATCTCCTTCAGTCTGCTTAAATTCTTCCTTGATTTCCTGCTTAGTCATGCGGATATTTTTTTCGAATTCCCAGCGCTGGTAGAAATAGTCGGTAACAGCAAGGATTAAGAGAGTCATGCCAATCATCTGCACAACGCTGAAAACGGAATTGCTGATCAGCAGAAACGAATGGGTTATGTCGACTGATGCTAAATTGGCCAGCCAGGGTATGCGCTGCCTGACCTGGGAATATACAATCCAGCCTACTACTGCAATTTTAAGCACAGATTTTAAGAATTCAACCAGCGCCCGCTTTGAGAAAAGCCGTTTAAATCCCTCCAGCGGGTTGATCCGGTTAAATTGTGGTTTGATCAGATTTAAGTTAAACATAAAGCCTACCTGTACAGCTTGGGCAGCAAATCCAACTACAAATAAGGCGGCAAAGACAGGCAGCACAACAATCAACGCTTCTTTCAGCACCAGCAGATATAAGGAGTACACGTAGTCTGCGGTGCCGTTCCAAGCTGCAGCTTGAGACAGAATGTGGCGCGCCAAGTTATAAATGCGTTCAATCGCAAAGGTCAGTGCTGCTTTTATTACATAGAAACCTACCAAAATAATCAGAGTTGTACCGATTTCACCACTTTTTGCAACCTGGCCTTCCTTGCGTACCTCTTCCCTTTTATGAGGAGTAGCGGCTTCAGTTTTTTCCTCGGCAAAAAGCTGCAGATTCAGTTTTACTGTGGTTAAAGCGAGATCTGTATCCATTTTCATCTCCTAACTGCCGGAAGTAATCAAACCCATAATCACTTCCATCAGCAGACCGTCAAAACCAAACAGTTTGGCAGCTATTGAAATAAAAACTGGAACGGCTAAGATCACAATCAGCATACCCATGAGAATTTTGATGGGAAAACCCAAAACAAAGACATTCAACTGGGGAACTACTCGAGTGATCACTCCCAGGGCAACGTCGACTAAAACCATGGTGCCCATAATTGGTGCGGCAATCTGCAGTCCCACTCCAAAAATGTTTTTGCTGAGCTCCAGCAGTGCACCAAGACTAAACTCTCGGTCAAAAAAGGTGCTGACCGGCACAAATTCGAAACTCTGGGCTAAAGCTCTAATGATCCACAAATGACCGTCTACTGCCAGCAGTACGGCCACCGCTAAAAAATAATAAAACTGCGAAAAAATCGGCATCTGGATTCCAGTTTGAGGATCGAAGATTGTGGCCATACCGAACCCCATCGGCACATCCACCAACTGTCCGGCAAAATAGATAATGGCAAAGACAAGCATTACTGCAAATGCCAGAATCAATCCAATCCCAATTTCCTGCACAATCAGCAGCACCCAGTTATAACCTTCCAGGGAAACCTGCGGTGCAGTTGCTAAAGACAGCAGCGCTGCCAAACCAATTTTCAGCTGAGGTGGTATTCCCCGCTGGCTGAAGATCGGAGCAGCTGCAATAAATGTTGAAAACCTAATAAAAGCTAATATATAAGCTTCTAAACCAAACATGGTTAAACCCCATTTAAGCAATATATGTATGGATATTCTCCAGGATCTGACGGCCAAAGCTGATCAAAACCCTCAGCATCCATGGTCCAAACAGCACAAGCGATAATAAAACCGCAATGATTTTCGGAATAAAAGTCAGAGTCTGCTCCTGAATCTGGGTAGTTGCCTGAAAAATACTGACGAGCAGGCCGACTAAGAGTCCTAAGCCTAAAGTTGGACCAGAAACCAGCAGAACAGTCTTGACCGCTTCCTTGCCCAAAGCGATGATTTCTACTTCACTCATTTAATCATCCCCTAAAGAAAACTGGCCAAAAGCGATTTCACAACTAAATTCCAACCGTCCACCAGTACAAACAAGAGAATCTTAAACGGCAGCGAGATCATGACTGGTGGAAGCATCATCATACCCATGGCCATTAAGATGCTTGCTACAATCATATCAATTACTAAGAAAGGGATAAAAATCATAAATCCAATTTGAAATGCGGTCTTTAACTCCGAGATTACAAATGCGGGAATCAGGGTAAAGGTACTGACATCCGCTCTTGTTTCCGGCAGTTCTTCGCCTCGGATCTCTAGGAAAAGTGCTAGATCTTTCTCTCTGGTGTGGGCGAACATAAACTCCCGGATCGGTTCCATAGTTGCAGTTAAGGCAGTGTTGAAATCAGTTTCACCAGCTAAATAAGGAGCGACCCCCGTAGTGTACGCTTCGGTAAAGACCGGCGCCATAATGAAAAACGTTAAGAAAAGCGCCAGACCGATCAGCACTTGGTTCGGAGGCATCTGATTGGTAGCTATTGCGTTGCGGACAAAAGAGAGTGAAACTACTATGCGTGTAAACGATGTCATTAAAATGAGAATCGCTGGGGCAAGGGTTAGGATTGTCAATAAGATCAATATCTGCAGAGCCGCTGCCATTTCCCCGGGATTCTCCATTAAATTTAAGCCAAATTCTGTTATGGAGATGGCTGCTCCCCACCTTTCTCAACCGGCTTTGCCTTTTTATCAATTATTATAATCTGCTGGTTGGTTACTGCCAAAAGATACTGGTTTCCTTCCCATTCCACCACTAACAGCGTCCTGTTGGTGCCCAGGGGCGTTCTTTCCTTAACAATTACGCTTTGATTGAACTTTTGAACTCTGCCGTACCATCGGGTTGTAAAGTATATTAAAGGTGTTAGACACGCCAGTACAACCACAACTTTGATCAAACTCCACACCATTTCCATATCAAGTAAACTCACCCGATGCCACCTCGCAGTATCTTGTGACCCTTTCGCTGTTTATCCGGATTATTCCTGCATAATCTAGTATTTTATTCGATTTTCTAGGTTATCCATGGCCAAAATCCTCAAACCAAGATGATCATCGACCACGGTAATCTCAGCCTTAGCAATATTTAGGTCGCTTACATACACATCAGCCGGATCTCCAGCTGCTTTTTCCAGGGAGATAACGTCACCAATCTTTAGTTTCATGATATCCTCCAGACGCATCTGAGTACTGCCCAGCTCAGCGGTGATCTGGATGGTGACATCATTTACGATCTCAATAGCGTTATTCCCTTTTTCCGGATGATCCACGGCAAGGGAATCAAATTCAAATGGCTCTATATTTACGATTTTGGGCTTCTTTACATTCATGATTTTTTGACCCTCTACTCTCCTTTTTGCACCAGAACTGCTCCGCTGTAACCTAATCTTTTGTCGAGTTCGCTCTCCTGGCATCAACCAAAATAGCTCCAGGCTGGAAGAATTGAAGTTGATATTATAGCGAGCAAAATGACTGAGTTCTGCGATCGGTGTTTTCAGCTCAAAATCCCGCAGTTCTATGGGATGACTGATTCTTCCCTGCTGCCAGTAGCCGGTTTGTTCAGTAAGAAACTCAGATTGAGCATTGGTAAATTCTTCGACCAGGAGATCCAGAGAACGGTTGAGAGAAGTGTTGAGGAAAGCGGCTAAATGCTGTGCATCGCTTCGGCGGATAATTACATATGTTTCCCCGAGCGGGAACTCAACCGGAAAGATGACCGCATCACTGGACTTAATCGGAGTCCCCATCATTCCGGTTGTACGTTCTACATAAAATCCATCGATGGATACACCGGCGCTTAAAAAGTAGGATAAGTGTTTCTCGAGGAGATAAACAGCACCTTGCAGAATGTCGGTTAATTCCTGATCAAACAAAGAGTGCAAACGGCGGTTTTGTTCCAGTAGTGCGTCTATTTCAGCCTTGGTCAGAAAGAATTCATTCATAGTGATCTCCCCTTATTGGAAAACCAGATCAACGAAAAATATGTCTGTAACTGTGCTGGAGACAAACAGCTCATTAATGGATTCAATAAGATCTGTTCTCAGCTTATCTAATCCATCAGGGGCCTTCAAATCAGCCAAGGTACGGGTGCGCAGCACCGAAATAACTCGATCGCGAATCTGCGGCTCACGTTTTTCGGCCTCTTTAAGATCGCCTTCTTTTTCCAGTTCAAGCACTAAACCGGTGCGGATGAATCTGATTGATGAAGTTTCTGCCAGGTTGACGGTAAAATCACCAACCTGATAAGTAGGGCCGATATCCTTGGCAGTTTGATCTGCTTTAGCAGCATTGGCAGCCTGCCGCTCGGGCGCGAGCATCAAATAGGCGGTAAAGGCGCTGCCAACCGACGCTATAATCATGAAAGCCAGGGCAATAATTATAAACTTCAGATCAATCTCTACTTTTCTACTCACCAGCTATCACTCCATCTCTGATTTTGGTTCCTCAGCCCAGTGATCCATGCTGATAATCACAATATCAACGCGGCGGTTCAGCGCTCGTCCTGCTGGGGTCTCATTATCGGCAATCGGTCGATACTCACCGTATCCAGCTGCGGAAAGCTTGTCCGGACTGAAACCTAACTCTTCAACTAAATATCGAATTACGCTTGTAGCGCGATGGGTAGACAGTTCCCAGTTAGATGGGAAACGAGCGGTACTAATCGGCAGATTGTCGGTATGACCCTCAATGCGAATTGGATTGGGGATGTCTTTTAATAGTGGTCCTAGACGGGTAAGAATCTCAATTGCTTCCGGTTTTAAGTCCGCTTTACCCAAGTCAAAAAACACTTGGTCCGCAAAGCGAACAACCAATCCCCGATCCTCATGCTCAATATAGACTGTTCCGCTCAACCCTTCAAACTCAATAAACTCGCTTAACTGCTTCTCGATTCCCTGCAGCTGCTCAACAGCAATATTGGATGAAGATGAAAAAATTCCAGTCTCATCGCTGACGACAGTACCGTCCAAGATGCCAAATCCACCTCGCAGCGAGGACATCAGTCCGCGAAACTTCTCGGCATCAACATTAGAAATTCCGTACAGCAGGACAAAAAAACATAACAGCAGTGTAACCATATCAGCGTAGGTTGTCATCCACAGCGGTGAGCCAACCTGCTTAGGCTGCTTAATCTTACGCTTACGCACTGGTTCTCACTTCCTCTACTACGCTTTCTAAAGCTTCACCGCGTGCGACTTTACTGTATCTCGGCAGGAACGCGTTTAATTTTTCCTCAACAATGCGCGGGTTTTCTCCTGCGCGGATAGAAAGAATGCCTTCAATCATGATTTCTCTGATCAAGATTTCCTTATCATGTTTCAGCTTCAATTTGCCGGCAATAGGCAGGAAAACCAGGTTAGCCAATACCGCTCCGTAGAGGGTTGTAATCAGGGCAACTGCCATACCCGTGCCCAGATTGCCCGGATCGTTAAGTTCCTGAAGCATGATGATCAATCCAATTAAAGTTCCGATCATTCCGAATGCTGGGCTGTAGGCGCCGAGCTGCGAGAACATATCTTGACCGACCTCATGCCGCTCTTCCATATAAGTCAGTTCAATTTCAAGAATACTGCGGACCAGATCTGGATCAGTACCATCTACAACAAGCTGAATGCCTTTTTGAAGAAATGGATCGTCAAGTTCTTGGGCTCGCTCTTCTAATGCCAGCAGTCCTTCGCGGCGGGACACTTCCGCAAAGCGTACTAAAGTCTCGATAATTGTATGCGGATCGTGTTCCGGATTCATGATGGCTACCTTAAGGATTGATCCGAGCCTGGCTAATTCTTCCATAGGAAAGTGCACAAGCAGCGCAGCAAAGGATCCGCCAATTGTAATCATGACACTTGATAGACTCCAAAAAGCACTTAAAGGGCCGCTTAAAACAATTGATCCAATCATTAGGGCGGTTCCGATGATTAAACCAAGAAATAATGATATATCCATGTTGAATCCCCATTTCTTATCGGATAGGGGCTGTAAAGCCCCTATCCATACTTACCGTTTGAGATTAACTAACTCCTGCAGCATTTCATCTGCCGAAGTAATAATCCTGGAGTTAGCCTGAAAACCCCTTTGCGTAATAATCATCTCGGTGAATTCCTGACTTAAATCCACGTTGGACATTTCCAGCGTATTGGATCGCACTCCACCCATTCCACCGGTGTTAGCTGTTCTAATTACAGGATCACCGGAGTTAACTGATTTTGCAAACATGGTACTCCCGACTTTGAGCAGTCCCGGTGGATTCTCAAAACGCGCCAGCGCGATTTGACCCAGCTCTCTGATTAAACCGTTGGAGTAACTGCCGATCAAAATGCCATTCTCATCAATTGAGATGCTGTCAAGGTCACCTTTGGGAATGCCAGTCTGCATAGTTACGGCAACGCTTGTCTCATCAGCGTATTGGCGCACTCCAGTTAAGTCCAATGTGAACTCAACATCAGTGTTCTCCACTAATGCAAGCAGTGAAGCGGGAATAGTTACTGTGCCGGTCTCTCCGGATGAAATGGTTCCATTATCATTAAAGACAATGGTTCGCTCATTTGGATCTGCCGGACCCAGCTCAGTATTGGTTCCATCTCCTTCCAGAACTGCACTCCAGGTCCAATTATTGACGTCTGTTTTGGTAAAGCTGATAATAACCCGGTGCGTATCGCCGTTGGCATCATAAACAGTGGCTACACGAACTATTGACTCGTTGGCCTCTGTGGTTGAAGCGACATTGCCGGACAACGCTACCTTGTCTGTTGCGGTTGGCGGCAGCGAGCGCATCTGCTCAGTAATCTGCAGTTTGCTCAGGTCACTAGTGTTGCTGGAAATCTTGCCGTCAGGACCGGGAAGATAGCCCATCAGCGCAAATCCGTTTAGCTTGGAAATTAAGGTTCCGGTGCCGTCAAACTCAAACATACCGGCTCGAGTATAGAACTGCTGCTCACCGTCGGTAACAATAAAGAATCCGGTACCTTCAATTGCCAGGTCAGTGTCGCTGCTGGAGGCTTGAGTTCCGCCCTGAGTGTGAATTACATCGATTGAACCTAATCCTGCCCCGAGTCCAACCTGCTGGGCATTGGTACCTCCGCGGTTACCTTGAGGTGCGGTGGCATTCAGCAGTGTTTGGCTGAGGGCTTCCTTAAAAGTAGCACGGGATGTTTTATACCCGACTGTATTGACATTTGCAATGTTGTTTCCGATTACATCCATCTTCACTTGATGGCTCTGCAGTCCGGAAACACCTGCAAATAACGAACGCATCATAAATAAATCTACCTCCCTTTATCCTTACCGCTGTCGTTTAGTAAGGTAAGGGCCCCCTTTTCAGGTCCAGCCCTATGATATTACTGCACTGTCAATGTTGGTAAAAACATTGTCTTTTAAGCGTTCATGATTGATCGCCGTAATTACAGTTTTATTGGCTACACTAACCACGAAAGCTAGATCACGCATAAGAATCAAGGATTCTCTGCCGCCTTTAGCTTCAACCTTAGCTACGGCGTCTTCTAATTGTTTCATGTCTGATTCACTCAACCTAATACCGTTAGCTGCCATCCGCTTTTGAGCATGCGCGGAAAACTTCAGCGAAGGCTCTGTCAGTTTTTGCTGCAAAACTTGGTTAAAGCTCGTGGTCTGCTGACCGGGTGCCTGCTGCGACCGCTGTGGCGCGGGGCGTCCAACCGGTCTGATGTGCATTCCGTTCGGTATTTGAAATCTGTTATCCAATCTCTGTCCCCTCCTCCATGATGGAGACGATTTCGGTGAAGCTGTACAGCTTACCATCAACAACAACTTCCGGCCAGCCATTCTTGAACTGGACACCAGTCACCTTACCAAAGAGACTTTCACCATTCTCAGCGTAAATCTCAACCATTTTGCCAATCATCGTTGTTGCTTGGGCAAGGGCTGTCAGTTTCTGCTGCGACTCCATCATCGTCTGCATAGTCTGGTTGAGGTTCTGCATCTGCTCGAGACTGCTGAACTGGGCCAGCTGAGCAATAAACTCTTTATCATCCACCGGACTGGTTGGGTCTTGGTAGCGAAGCTGGGTGATCAACAGCTGTAGAAAATCATCTTTACCCAGACTGTTAACATTAAACATGGACTGGTTGGTGTTTGTTTTCTGAGTCTCTGTTGCGGAGTTAGTATAATTAGTTCCTACCTGCATCTATTCACCTCCTTCTACGCTCGCAGATTAATCTGCAGCAGACTGTCATGGTCTGCCTCAGGCTCAAACCCGAGATTTAGTTCGGAGTAATACCTGCTGCGTCTGCTCTGGGAATGCTGCTGCCTGCCGTCGCTGAACTGGCGTGAGTTATCATTGAAATTGAATCCCACATTCACTTCCCCCAAATTCATTCCCAACTGCTGCAGGCTCAGCCTAAGCTGCGGCAAAGCTGCCTGAATCAGCTCACCGACCATTGGGTTCTCCGCGGTAAATTCAGCTGTTACCACTCCGCTCTCCAAGGTCAGCTTAATGTTTAAACTGCCCAAGTAATCCGGCTTAAGCTGAATTTGGACTTCATGGCCACCGTTATTGACTCGAAATGAGAGCCGTTCAACAATCTGTGAAATAATGGGTTCAGCATTTTGAATCATTTCTGCGCCAGTATTATCCACAGACTGCGCGTCACTGACTACTGCGTCGTTTACCGCTGGATTAAAGCTTATTTCCACTGGCTCAGCTGCCTTCGGTTCATAAGTCATGGGTTCTGCAGGCTGAGGTTGTCTTGCTGCTCTCACAGCTGAAGCTGTCAAAAGTTCTTGAGAAGACTCGTGGGACGTCTGCATTTGTTCTTCTGCTGTTTCCAAGTTACCGGAAATAGCTGGCAACTCTAGCTCTTCAGCTGGATTTTGAGGCTCAGCAGAGATATCCCGTCTCTCGATTGGTGATTTCAGCTGCTCTTGAGTTTCGGCAGCACTTGCTGATTCCTCTGGACCAGCAAGAGTCTGAACTTCACTAAGAACAGGTGCGCTTTCCACCAGCTGTGCAGGCTCTGTGGGAGCAGAAACAGCTGTTAGCTGCTCAGATTCGCTGCTGTGCTCAGCTGAGCGATGCTGTTCCAACGCTGCCGCTGGTTGTTTTTCCGGAATGGTTTCAATTTCAGTTAATAATGGTGCACTCTCGAGTTCAACCGGAGCAGATTCTGACACAGCTTGAATCGGAGTATCTAATTGATAGTCTGTTTGGGAAGCTGAATCGGTTTCATATTCGACTAGTGACTCCCTTGCAGTTTGAGACCTGTTCTGTTGTGCTAATCTCGGCTCAGGATCCTGCTCTGGTATAGGCTGCGGCAAAACTTCAGCATCCGCAGCTAGTTCCATCGGCTCAAATTCGATCTGCACCCCTGCTGCCTTAAGTTCATCCGTTTCCAAAAGCGGTTTTTCTTGGGATGTTTGAAACGCAATCCGGTGTTCTGGTTCCGAGCGGCTGGCTTCCAAAACTGCTGTTTCTGGTCTAATCTTGACGCTTGGAGCGGTTACTGCTTGGGTATTTGACCTTATTTCGGCAGCTTCACTTCCTTGTTCGCTGTTAAGAGCAGTTGGTACTGGCTCAACCTGATTCTGGAACAAGGATGCTGCGGCAGTAAGCTGCAGCAGGAGATTTTCCTCCGGCTCAAGCTCAAGGTCAAAGTTTAAGTCAAGGTCAAGATTCTCATCGAGTTCAATCTGCTCAGAATCCGCGAGCGACAAAAGTAACTTCAGCAGTTTGGCGTTTTGATGCTCTCCCTTGTTAGTTAATTGAGACAGGGTTTCCTGCAGTTGGAGAGTCTCCTCTGAATTGACCAGCTTTGACAGCAGCTCATGGAACGCATTGCTGTCAAGCGCTGCGGTGTCAGTTGGCTGGGTGGTGCCCAGCTGAAGCAGATTTAATGCATCTACCCGTATATCCTTCACCCCCTTTCCCTGTTAACGAAATTTAGCACTTAACTGCGCTGCCATATCCGGAGGAAGGGCAGCTAAGATTACAGCTGCGGTTTCATGATCCATTGCAGTCAGAATATCTAAAACTAAATCCTGCTCCATCAGCTGCAGGATCGCCACAGCTTCTTGGGGACGCATTTGAGTATACAGCTGAGCTAAATTGGCTGTATTCAGCTGTTTTTCTCTAGCGGCTGCCAGAGCTTCTTCCTGGCGGTCGAGGCGGTCGCTGAGTTCCTCGAGCTGGCGCTGTTTAAGTTCAAGCTCGGTCCGGATTTGTTCAAGCTCCAGTTTCTCCGCTTCCAGCTCTGCTTGGCGCTGACCGTGCCATTTCTCCCAATCCGCCCCAATATAATAGGTTTCAACATATGGCGCTAACGCCGGTACAGATTGGGCGTAGCGAATTAAGGTGTCTTGGGGATGGATGGTGCCGGTAAAAGTAAGAATTACCAGCGCTATCAGTACGGAAATAATCAGCGTATAAATTGCAGTCAGCCATTTAACCACAATCCATCCTCCTTAAATTTGAGCTGCGTTGTTTTTCATGTCATCTAGTAGTTTTTGTTCTGCGCGCAGTTCCTCTTGCACATACTCTTCATAGTGTTTCTCTTCCAGTCGCTCCAGTTTCTCCTTCTCCTGGCGTGCCAACAACCAGATCTGCCGCGCTTTGGTTTCGGCTTGAGCAGCTTTTTGAACTGCCAATTCTTGAGCTTCAATCAGGCGGTCAAGCTTTGCTAAATAATTGTACACTGCTGTTCTCAAACTCAAATCTACCTGATTGTAACCATAATTAAGTGTTTCTGTCTTGACGGCTTTCAAATTGGTTAATTTCTGCTTTTCCAGATTTAAAGCATTTTGAGCTTGGGCCCAAAGCGACTTTTTCTGGCTTTCTTGAATAGTTCTAACCCGCTTTACTTTTTCGAGGCGAAATATAAATCTAGCCATGATCTATCCCTACTTTAACGGCTTTCCATAGCATACTGCAGCATTTCTAAAGCTTCTTCCCAGCTGGAACCTTTATCAGCGGGCTGCTGCAGATACTGATTGATGCGGTCAATATGGTGAATCGCGTCGTCAATTCTCGGATTGGCACCTTGGGAATAGGCACCAATATTAATCAGATCCTCCGCTTCGCGATAGGTTGCTAATCGGGCTTTAAACAAGCCGGCTAGCTCCAGATGGCGGGAATCAACGACATCAGTCATCACCCTGCTCACACTGGCTAAAACATCGATGGCTGGATAGTGCTGAAGCTGAGCTAGTTTTCGCGACAGAACAATGTGTCCATCTAAAATACTGCGAACCGCATCGGCGATTGGTTCGTTGTGGTCGTCGCCATCAACTAGAACTGTGTAAAAGGCTGTAATAGTGCCGTTTTTGCCTGGTCCGGTCCGCTCCAAAAGCTTGGGAAGATTGGCAAATACTGAAGGCGTATAACCTCTGGTAGCCGGGGGTTCTCCGGATGCCAAACCTACCTCCCGCTGAGCCATAGCATAGCGAGTCACCGAGTCCATCATAAACAGCACATCACGTCCGCAGTCCCGAAAATACTCAGCAATCGTGGTAGCTGTTAACGCTCCGTTCAGTCTGATCATCGCCAATTGATCTGATGTGGCAACTACCACTACTGAGCGGGCCAAGCCTTCTGGACCTAAATCTTTCTCAATAAACTCTCTAACTTCTCTGCCCCGCTCTCCGATCAGTCCAATCACATTGATCTCGGCTGTGGTATTGCGGGCCATCATGCCCAACAGCGTACTTTTACCGACACCACTGCCGGCAAAAATACCCAGACGCTGTCCTTTACCGGCGGTAAGCAGGCCGTCTATGGCTCGCACACCAACTGATAAAGGTTCGCGGATCATCTGCCTTTCTAAGGGCTGAACCGTGCTGTTGGTTAAAGGACGGTATTCTTCAAATTCAATCGGCCCCAATCCATCGATTGGATTGCCAAAGGCATCCAGAACTCTGCCGAGCAGCTTTGGCCCGACTCCAACCCTTAAAGGATGGCCTAAGCTGCGAACAAAGCATCCCGGTCCAATGCCGGTCATATCTGACAGCGGCATTAGGATAATCGTTTGATCGCGAAACCCCACTACTTCGCCATAAATCTCACTGCCGTCATGGGTAGAAATCGCACATACTTCACCCACATTCGCCGCCGGTCCCTGGGATTCAATCGTCAAGCCAACAATTTTGGTTACTCTGCCGATCTGCTCCAAATCATTGAAACTGTTCAGAACGCTGCTGTAGTGCCCTAAGCGTGCATTATTCAGCATAGATCTGCTCCTTTAGGGCAGCGCTCAGTTTCGCAAAGCGGGTATCAAGACTGGCGTCCACGGCTCCAAATTCTGTTTCGATGATACAGTCTTGTCTGGCTAGGGCAGGATCGCTTTCCCAGGATATTTTGCCGCTGAAAATATCAGCAAATGAGGTTGATTCGGCAAGGATCTCATATGTATCGGGATTGACTCGGATTGTAACATACTCATGATTAGTCAGCTGTTCCAGACCAGCGCGAAGGGTTGGAACCAGCCAAGCAGGGTCTGATTCAATTTCCCTCTTGATTAATTTTTCGGCTACAAGGACCCCAAGCTTTAGAAAATCTTCTTCCAGCCGGTTCAAAGCTGCGCTCCGCTCTTTGACTGCAGCCTCGATAATAACTTCCAACTCAGCCAAAAACTGTTCGGTTTTCTTGTTCACATCTTGGTACGCATCATCCAGCCCTTCCTGGTAGCCAGCGGCGTACCCATCCTGCTGGGCTTGCTGGATCAGCTGATCCAGCTCATTTTCGAGTTTAGCCTTCTCCGCTTCAGCTTTCGCAATGATCTCTTCAGCCTGCTGCTCAGCCATCTCAATAATATCGGCGGCTTTCTTTTTAGCATCGTCAAGCAGGTTTGCTGCTTGGAGAATTGTTCCTTCAGATTGCTGGGTCATTTCACTGCTGTCAGCAGAAATCACGGCTTCCGGGCGAAAAATTTGGTCACTTTTGTCCGGAACTAAGATCTGCAGTTGAGCAGCTTTAATGATCTTAGACAATCAGTTCATCCTCCCCACCGCGCGAGATAATCAAATCTCCCGAATCCTCCAGGCGCCGCACAACTGATACTACGCGGGTTTGGGCTTCTTCGATATCCCGCAGACGCACTGGTCCCATAAACTCGATATCCTCTTTGAGGAGATTGGCTGCGCGTTTGGACATATTGCGGAAAATCCGATCAGCCACTTCTTCGGAAGCTGTTTTAAGCGCTAAAGCCAAATCTCTCGCATCCACTTCACGGATAATCAGCTGAATTGCCCGATCGTCCAGGGTAACAATGTCTTCAAATACAAACATCCGCTTGCGGATTTCCTCAGCCAGCTCAGGATCATCTTCCTCCAAGGCTTCCATAATGGTTTTCTCAGTAGCCCGGTCAACCTGATTGAGGATATCAACTGCAGCATCAATGCCGCCGGCAGCTGTGTAATCGTGAATCTCGTAAGCGGATAAACGCTGTTCTAATGTACTCTCAATATCTTCCAGGACCTCTGGAGTTGTGCGGTCCAGGGTGGCTAACCTTCTAGCCACGTCTACCTGTTTTTCCGGGGGAAGCGCAGATAGAATCAAACTAGCCTGCTCCGGCCGTAAATAAGCCAGTACCAGCGCTATTGTCTGTGGATGCTCATTTTGGATAAAACTTAAAATTTGCGTGGGTTCAGTCTTACGGGCAAAATCAAAAGGTCGAACCTGAAGGGTAGCAGTCAATCTTTCAATAATTTGACGCGCTTTCTCTTTACCAAGGGCCGCTTCCAATACTTCCTTGGCATAATTAATGCCACCCTGCTCCACATATTCCTGCGCCTGCATCATTTCACTGAACTCACTTAAGACCCGCTGGCGAATCTCCGGGTCTACTCTGCGCATGCTGGCGATCTGCAGAGTCAAATCTTCAATCTCTTCATCAGACAAGTGCTTAAAGACCTCTGCAGATGCCTCGGGCCCTAAGGAGATCAGTAAGATAGCTGCTTTTTCTCTTCCAGATAATTTTCCTCTCATTGTACATCTCCTTAATCATCTAACAGCCAACTTCTGATCATCTGAGCAAACTCTTTTGGACGTTCGTTGGAATACTGCCGCAAACGCCGCATTACATCGACTTTTTCTTTTTCTTCCAACGAGAGTTCCTCGTCTGGTTCATCAACAGCAGCAGCAATCTCGATGCCCTGCTCTAGTTGGCTTTGAGATTTTTGAATTCGGATTTGACGCAAGATCACAATTACCAAAAACGCCACCAATACGCCAATAATCACTAGATACAGCCAAGATGACTCGCTGCTCAAAGCAATAACTTCCTCGCTGGAGACAAAACTGAAATCAGACTGAAACGGCACTGCGGCCACCGAGACATAGTCACCCCGGTCTGTTTTCATTCCTAAGGCTCCTGCCACCGATGCTTCAATCGCATCTATATCTGCTTGAGACAGCTCACCATCGATCCAAATGGAAACACTCATATTTCTTATGCTTCCGGCAGGCGTTGATTGGTGGATTTCAGTGCGGTTGAGCTCATAGTTAATGATTGACTCCAGCCGCATAACCCCGCCCTGCTCAGGATCGACTTGGACATAGCCGGGGATATTAGTCTCAACCCCGGGAACTCCCGAGGCAAGCAGATCATCAAAGTAATACTCATTGAATCGCTGTTCACTGCGAATTAAACCGCCATCGCGAGTGGGAGCAGAATAAATCTCCTGATACTGCTCAATAACATCAAAATCAAAATCCACACTAACCAGGGCCACTACTTTGCCGTAACCGTAAACCCGCTCCAGCATTGCCCGGATATTAGCCGCTAGCTGCTGCTCGTAAGCGGATTTCATTTCCAGACGCTGGCTGACAGCGCTGCTATTAATTCCATTTGCACTGGAAAAGTCATTAAGAACATTACCGCGGGTATCAACAATGGTGATGTTTTCGGGAGCCAGCCGTTCAACACTGGTTGCCAGCAAATGAGCAATACCACGAATCTGCTGTTGAGAGAGGGATGTTCCTGGTTTTAAACGCAGTAATACTGAGGCTGTCGAAGGTTGTGTATCGCGAACAAATAAGCTGCTGGGCGGAATTACTAAATGGACTCGCGCATCCTCAATTTCATCTAAAGAACGGATCGTGCGCGTAAGCTCTCCTTCTAAGGCGACACGATAGCGCAGCTGTCGATCCGCTTCTGTTTCACCCAGTCGAGTGGTGTTAAATGTTTCAAATCCGACAACTCCACCGCTCGGCAGTCCTTTGGCTGCTAAGGTGATTCGAGTCTGATAGACTAAATCAGATGGGACCAGAATGGTACTGCCGTTGTCGCTGAGACTGTAATCAATTCCGTTCTCTGCTAGGGTACTTGTTATTTCGGCAGCATCGGACAGGGACAAGCCGGTATACAGGGGTTGATAATCCGGTCCGGACAGCACTGCTATTAGAATCAAGGATATAAAAGCAGCCAAAACGATTACGCCACCGGCTATTCTGGTAGGCAGAGATAGATTGTTCCAAGTGTTTTTTAACGAAGATATTAGTGTCTCCATTTTATTCTCCTTAATCTACCTAAACTTGCATCCGCATTATTTCTTGATATGCTTCGATTATTTTGTTTCTGATTGCCATAGTCAGCTGCAGCGCAAGATTCGCCTTCTCAGCTATAATAAGCGCGTCATGAATCTCCATCTGGCCTGAAGCCAGCATAACAGCGGCTTCGTCAGCCTGCCAGATGTGATCATTTACGGATGACAGCGCGGATTTCAGCAGGTCGCTGAAATCTGTCTGATTCCTAACCTCATTCCCAGAACGAGGCAGCTGATGCTGATTAATACTCGCTATCTCACCATGAATCTTCATCTATTCATCGCTCCTATCCGCGTCCTATGTCCAACGCTTTCAATGCCATTGATTTAGCTGCGTTGATTGCGGTAATGTTTGCTTCATATGCCCGGGTTGCGCTGATTAAATCTACCATTTCCGTGACAACATTGATATTGGGCATTTCCACATATCCATCGGCGTTTGCATCGGGATGCTGCGGATCATAAACTAACCGAGGAGGAGAAGGATCATCAACAATACCCACTACCCTCACTCCATGGCCCACTTTTTTAGCTTGTCCTTTGCGGCTGTCAGTTTGAACCGCTTCGAAAACTGCCATCTGTCTCCGATACGGACCCCCATCTTCAGTTCTGGTAGTGTTGGCATTGGCCAGATTATTGGCAATAGTATCCATCCGCACCCGTTCGGCAGTTAATCCGGAACCGCTGATTCGAAAAGAATCAAACATACCCATTGAGCTTATCTCCCTTCTCCAATTACTGAACGCAGTAAGCTGAGCCGGCGCGTTATTACATCAGTCATGGCTTGGTAATGCAGTTGATTTTCAAGTATAAGTACCATTTCCCGATCCATATCGACATTGCTGCCATCATTGCGCATCGAGGTGGTGCGATCTTGAACTATCTGGATGGAACCGCGTTTGCGGATACTGGGTAAATGGCTTTTGTGAGTTGTGGTGATAGGAATTGTGGTTGTCTGCTGGAAAATAGCAGAAAAATCTACATCAGAGCGGCGAAAATTTGGTGTGTTGGCGTTGGCAAGGTTGTTGCTCAGCACCTTATGGCGCAGGTTGGCTGCGTCAAGCCCCTGGGACATCAAATCGACCAATTTAAACATAGCCATACCCTCCAACATAACTTTTGCTTATTTATGGCATACATTTCTACAATTTGCTGTAAGAATCCTCCAAAACACGAAGATTTCATAGGAAATAAAATAGAGCAGTCCCAATTTGACTGCTCATCTCGAAAATGCTCTCTATTTAACGACTCAGCGGGTGCGGTGCTTGGCCAGTTCTTCTAAGAAAAAATCGTTCAGGACACGAATGTAAGTACCTTTCATACCCAGAGAGCGGGACTCAATTACACCGGCGCTCTCTAGTTTCCGCAGCGCATTAACGATTACGGAGCGGGTAATGCCCACACTGTCCGCGATTTTACTGGCAACCAGCAGACCTTCTTCACCATCAAGTTCGTCAAAGATGTGCTCAACTGCTTCCTGCTCTGAAAATGAGAGCGTGCTGATGGCAATTTGACAGGCTGCTTTTTTGCGGACCTCATCGTCAAGCTTGTCAGATCTGGATCTGACAATTTCCATGCCGACTACGGTGGCAGCGTACTCCGCTAAAATCAAGTCAGCGTCGGTAAACTCCTGATCGGTTTTGGCGATAATCAGAGTGCCAAGCCGCTCTCCCCCACCTGCTAAAGGTACGATAGTGATGTTTTTGTCAGCAAAGGGACTGACTACATCCGGGTTGTAGATTGTTTGGTCTGACCCTTTTTGGTTGGCGCTGGTAATATCGATTTTTAAAAGCTCCTGGTTAAAGTCAGCAGATAAGCTGCCCTGGGTTAAAACTTCATCCTCCATTACACTGGTCCCGAATGCTGCATGGACCGCAGATCCCAAAAGTTTGCCTTTTCTGCTGAATACATAGACTGTCGCTTCCATCACTTCGGAAACTAACTTAGCCATTTCATTAAAATCTACTTGGTATCCAACGGATTGTTGGATTGTTCGATTGATTCGTCTAGTCTTTTCCAATAATGTTTTCATATCTCTAAATGCCTCCAATTCGTAAGTAATATCCTGCTATAAAATATACCTGCTTAAATCGCGATCAGCGACGATTGAACTTAACTCTTTTTCAACATAAGCTCTGTTTATGGCAACATGCATTTCTTCTTGATCAGCTTCAAACATCAAGTTTTCCAGCAGGCGCTCTAAAACGGTGTGAAGCCTGCGTGCTCCGATATCTTCTGTATTCTGGTTAACTTCCTCTGCGATAGCGGCAATTGCGTCGATTCCATCGGGGGTAAACTCGACTTTGATATTCTCTGTTTTCATTAACTCACAGTATTGTTTAATTAATGCATTTTTTGGCTCAGTTAAGATTCGTTTAAAGTCTTCCCGTTTCAGACTGGATAATTCTACTCTGATCGGAAAACGTCCCTGGAGCTCAGGAATGAGGTCAGATGGTTTTGCGGTGTGAAATGCCCCCGCAGCAATAAAGAGAATATGATCGGTTTTCACAGGGCCATATTTAGTCATGACTGTACTGCCTTCAACGATAGGCAGTATATCTCTCTGCACACCTTCCCGAGAAACATCAGGTCCGGACTGGAATTTGCCTGCGATTTTATCGATCTCATCAAGGAAAACAATTCCAGACTGCTCGCACCGCTCAACAGCTTCGGAGGTAATCGAATCCATGTCAATCAGCTTGTCAGCTTCTTCTTGAGTCAAAATTTTCCTCGCTTCCCTGATCGTGGTGCGGCGTTTGCGGGTCCGTTTCGGCATCAGTCCACCTAATGCATCCTGAAGCGATGAACTGACATCTTCCATACCTGTGCCAGCGAAAACTTCGAAAAGCTGAGGGGCTTGATCCTCAACTTCGATTTCAATGATATTATTCTCTAATTCGCCCAGTTCTAGCAGTTTGCGATAGCGTTCTCTTTCAGCGTTGAGTTCCTCGGATGTCACTTCTGACGGTTCGGGTTTAGTTTCTGTTTGAGCTGTACTGCCAAATCCAAACATTATTCCAAAAGGATTAGCCTGCTTTTTGCCGCCGGGCCGTGGTACCAGGATATCTAAGATCCGCTCATCGGCAGCCCGCATTGCTTTTTCTTCAACCGCTTTAATCCGCTCAGCTTTCACCATGCGAACTGCTGAGTCAACTAAGTCCCGGATGATTGATTCCACGTCACGGCCGACATAGCCGACTTCGGTAAACTTGGTCGCTTCCACCTTGATAAAAGGCGCGTTGGCGAGTTTGGCCAATCTCCTGGCGATCTCAGTTTTTCCGACACCCGTCGGTCCGATCATTAGAATATTTTTCGGCATTACTTCATCCCGAATCTCCAGCGGCAACTTGCTGCGGCGGTAGCGGTTGCGCAGTGCGATTGCTACCGCCTTTTTGGCTGATTGCTGTCCCACGATGTACTTGTCAAGTTCGGCTACTATTTCTTTTGGAGTAAGTTCCACTCTCACCGCCTCCCTTCTGCATCTGGTAATTCTGCCACGTTGACCTGATCATTAGTGTATACGCAGATATCCGCAGCAATTTTCAATGCTTCCAGAGCGATCTCACGAGCCGAAAGCTGTGTGTGCGCAAGAAGGGCTTTGGCTGCCGCAAGAGCGTAGGCTCCGCCTGAGCCAATGGCCATAACGTCTTGATCCGGCTCAATGATATCTCCTGAGCCGGAAATTAAAAGCATTTTCTCCGCATTAGCGGCAATAATCAGGGCTTCTAAATTGCGGATTGCCCGATCGGTCCGCCATTCTTTGACCAGCTCTACGGCTGCACGCTCTAGATTACCCCGGTATTCTTCCAATTTGCGTTCAAATCTTTCAAACAAAGTAAAGGCATCTGCAGCGGCTCCTGCAAATCCAACTAGGACCGTATTGTTGTGGAGCTTGCGAATTTTGTTGGCCCCATGCTTCATAATCATATTTTCCCCAAAGGTTACCTGCCCATCGCCAGCCATAGCGATTTTCCCATCTCTGCGTACCGCTGCTATGGTTGTGGACCTAATCTGTTTCATATAGACCCTCCTTTAAACTATCTAGTATTTATGCGCGAGGGTGAGCTTTGTTGTACACGGACTTAAGTTTGCTTTGGCTGATGCGCGTATAAACCTGTGTCGTTGATAGACTCACATGTCCTAACAGTTCCTGCACCACCCGCAGATCTGCACCAGCATCCAGCAGATGAGTAGCAAAGCTGTGGCGCAGACTGTGGGGTGAAATATTTTTAGCTATCGCTGTTTTTTCAATGTGCTTATCTAACAGGTATTGAACACCCCGCTGGCTTAAGCGTTCGCCGCGGTAGTTGACAAAGAGAGCAGTTTCATCGGGCTTGGCCAATTGGGGACGGCCATCCTTCAGATAAGCGGAAAGAGCCTCCACAGCATACTCGCCGATCGGCACAATCCGCTCCTTGCGTCCCTTGCCAAAAACCCGCACATACTGGAATTTCAGATCAACTTTATCTACATCCAAAGCTGTTAACTCTGACAAGCGTATTCCCGCGGCATACAGCAGCTCAAAAACCGCCCTATCCCGCAGTCCGAGCGGAGTGGATGGGTCGATGCTTTCCAAGAGGACATGGGCTTCGCCCACGCTTAATACTTGGGGCAGCCTTTTCTCCTGCTTAGGAACCTTGACCGCCAGGGTTGGATTAGATTTGATATGTCCGAACTGCGTCAAGTATTGATAAAAACTGCGCAGTGCCGCCAGCTGTTGGGCAGCGCTGCTGCTTTTATAACCTCTGCGGCGCAGTGCAGCCAGATAGTCGCGAATCAGATGGCGGTCTACTTCCCTGAAATCGAGCTGCCAGAATTCTGTCACGAAATCCAAAAACGCACTCAAATCGCGTTCGTACGCCTTGAGTGTATTCTCAGACAAATTCCGCTGAACCCGCAGATACTGCAAGTAATCGCTGAGCACCTGATCCATTAAAATAACCTACCCTCTGTAAAATAGGCCAGAGCGCGGTCGGCATAGGCCTGCTTGCGGGCAAGCTTGTTTTTAACTTTTTCTTCAAGCGGCGGCAGAATACCAAAATTGGCATTCATAGGCTGAAAATCCTCACCCGCAGTGGTGATATACTTCGCCAGCGCTCCGATCATAGTTTCTTCGGGAAACGCAATTGGAGGCTGACCGTTTGCTAAACGGGCAGCGTTGATTCCCGCGGTTAGACCGGATGAAACACTTTCCACATATCCTTCTACACCTGTAATTTGACCAGCCAGGAATATCTGCGGATGGGAACGCAGCTGATAGGTGCGCTCTAAAATCTTCGGTGCGTTGACAAAGGTATTGCGGTGCATTACGCCGTATCGCACAAACTCGGCGTTCTTAAGGGCTGGTATCAGACGGAAAACTCGTTTCTGCTCGCCCCACTTCAGCCTGGTTTGGAAACCAACCAGGTTAAACAAGGTCTTGGCGGTGTTCTCCAATCTCAGCTGCACCACCGCGTAGAGTCGGCTGCCGTCTTTATCAGCTAAGCCGACCGGCCGAAGGGGTCCATATCTCAGCGTTTCGATTCCCCTGCGGGCCATAATCTCAATGGGAATGCAGCCTTCAAAGACCTGGAGATCCTCAACTCCTTCATGGAGCGGAGCCTGTTCTGCGTTTACCAGCTCATGCCAAAAATGCTCATACTCTTCCTTGCTCATCGGACAGTTAAAATAATCGGCTGTTCCTTTGTTGTACCTTGCTCCCCAGAACCCTTGGTCATAATCAACGGAATCGCCAGTTACAATCGGTGCTGCCGCATCATAAAACGACAGCTGCTTACTTCCGGTAAGCTTCTGAATGAGCTCGGTCATAGCCGGTGAAGACAGGGGACCGGTGGCAATCACCACAACCCCCTCGGGAAGCTCGGTGCACTCTGATCGGATTAGGTTAATGCGTGGATGGTTTTCCACAGCTTTTGTAACCAGCTCTGCAAACTGGTTGCGATCAACCGCCAGGGCACCGCCGGCTGGAACTTCACACTGATAAGCTGCTTTTATAATCAAAGAATCAAGCTGCATCAGCTCAGCTTTCAGCAGCCCGCCTCCACTAGTAATCTGTTTTCCACCTAACGAATTGCTGCAGACCAATTCAGCCAGTTTACCGGTGTGGTGAGCCGGCGTAAATTTATGCGGACGCATTTCATACAGATCAACAGTAAGTCCGCGCTCGGCTATCTGCCAGGCTGCTTCACTGCCTGCCAGTCCGCCACCAATTACACTGATTCTCATCGACTGCTTCCTCCCGGGCAATCTTTGTTATCACAGACAGGATCCTGGTTCTGCCGCTTAATTACCATCAGCTTTCCGCAGTGGGGACATTTCTTGTCCACCGGTCGGGACCAGCTGGAAAACTCGCAATCCGGATAATTTGAACATCCATAAAATAACCTGCCCCTTTTGGTTCTGCGTTCGACGATATCTCCGTCATCGCAGTCAGGGCAAGGCACACCTATCGTAGATAATAGTGGTTTCGTGTTCTTGCATTCCGGATAATTGGGGCAGGCTAAAAACTTGCCGAAGCGGCCCCACTTAATAACCATATACGCTCCGCACTTATCGCATTTTTGATCGGAGACTTCGTCTTCAATTTCAATTTTTTCCAGCTCCTGATGGGCTTTTTCCAGATGCTGAGCAAACTCCTGATAAAATTCATCAATAATTTCAACCCAGTCGGCTCTCCCTGCTTCTATGTCATCAAGTTTCTGTTCCATAGAAGCAGTAAAATCTACATCAATCAGCTCAGCAAAGTTTTCTTTAAGAATTTCAACTACAATTTTACCCAGTTCGGTCGGTTTAAAGCGTTTGTCCTCCAGTTCCACGTAACCCCGGCGAAGAATAGTATCAATAGTAGGTGCATAAGTGCTGGGCCGTCCAATACCCTTTTCTTCCATAGTTTTAACAAGCATTGCCTCTGTATAGCGGGCCGGTGGTTGGGTAAAGTGCTGTTTCAGCTCGAGTTTTTTGCAGACCAAGTTTTCCTTCTCGTTTAAGTTAGGCAAAGCGCCTTCTTTTTCTTCATTCTCGTCACTGCCTTCAACATAAATCTGCATAAAGCCTGGGAATTTTAGGGTAGAACCAGTTGCCCGGAACAGATAGTCGCCAACCGCAATGTCTGCTGATACGCTGTCGTATACTGCCGGAGTCATCTGACTAGCCACGAAGCGCTCCCAGATTAAGCGGTACAGCCGCAGCTGATCGCGGTTGAGATACGGCTTAACTGCCTCAGGCGTTCTCAGCGCACTGGTAGGACGAATTGCTTCGTGGGCTTCCTGCGCCTGATTTTTAGATTTATATCGATTGGGCCGCGCCGGTAGAAAGTTTTTACCGTACTTGCTGCTGATCATCTGGCGAACCTCAGTCACTGCTTCGTCTGCCACTCTAACCGCATCAGTACGCATATAGGTTATTAATCCTACGCTGCCTTCATCACCAACGTCTAGGCCTTCGTATAACTGCTGAGCAATATGCATTGTTTTCTTAGCTGTAAAGTTCAGTTTGCGAGCAGCTTCCTGCTGCAGTGTGCTTGTTGTGAACGGCGGTGAAGGATTGCGTTTCCGCTCTTTCCTGGTGACTTTTGCAACAATCCAAGGAAGATTCTGAATATCGCTCTTTACCTTCTGCGCTTCCGCTTCGTTATGCAGCTTAATCTTTTTATTTTTATACTGGATTAGTTTTGCTTCAAACAGTTCTCCAGCCTGGTTTTGCAGAATCCCTGTTGCGGACCAGTACTCTTCAGGAACAAACGCCTCAATTTCTGCTTCCCGGTCGCAGATTAGTCTTACAGCAACCGACTGCACCCGACCGGCGCTTAAGCCTTTTTTAACCTTAGCCCACAAAAGCGGCGAAAGCTTGTAACCGACAATGCGGTCCAAGATCCTTCTCCCCTGCTGAGCAGCGACCAGATTATCTGCAATCTCCCGTGGATTTTTGATTGCGCTGGTAACGGCCTGCTTTGTAATCTCTCTAAACTCAACTCGGCATTTATCCTCATCAAGTTTGAGGGCTTGGGCTAAGTGCCAGGCAATCGCCTCACCTTCTCGGTCCGGGTCCGTTGCCAGCAGCACGCGATCTGCTTTTTTCGCTGAGTTTCTCAGCTCCTGCAGAATACTCCCCTTGCCTCTGATCGTAATGTATTTCGGTTGGTAGCCGTTTTCAACATCTACGCCAAATTGACTGCGAGGTAGGTCTCTGACATGTCCCATTGATGCTTTGACTGTGTAGTTTCTGCCTAGGAATCTTTTGATTGTCTTTGCTTTAGTCGGTGATTCGACGATAACCAGAGATTTTGCCACATTTTCACCCCCTATTTGACTCTCCAACCATTCCCTACTATTATAGTAGTTTTATGCTTATAATGCAAATATTTAGTTCCTTTACCAGCAATATTATATTGTATCTTCTAATAAACCGTCCAGCTCCAACATTGTCATGATATGCTGGATCTGACGGACTGGAAGACCGGTAAGCGCGGAAATTTTCTCCGGTGAGCAACCCTGCAGGTAATATTTAAGCACAGTTTTAGTGGAATGGTCAAGCCGCTTTTCGATTTCACCACCCAGTTCAGGTATGCTGTTAAGAATATCTTCAGGACAATCAACCAGCCCTGCTCCTTGTTTAATCAAGGCATGGGTTCCCTGGCGGAGGGGTTGCGAAATATCTCCGGGAATCGCCCATACATCCCGCCCAATTTCCAGACCGGCGTCAACTGTAGATAATGTTCCGGATTTTAAACCGGCCTCAACTACCAATATACCTCTGGAAAGAGCTGCGATTAAGCGATTGCGCCTAGGAAAATGATTGGGTTTAGTGCGGCTTGTGCTGGGAAATTCTGTGATCAAACAGCCGCTTTGGGCAATTTTTTCAGCCAGTTCGCGGTTCTCCGGTGGATAGATGACATTGATGGGAGTGCCCATTACAGCTGCTGTGTAGCCGTTATCCGCAGTCAGTGCACCTCTGTGGGCTTGGGTGTCGATGCCGCGGGCTAGACCGCTGATAATCGGTAGCCCCCTTTCTGCTAGCCTAGCAGCAAAACTATAAGCCTGTGTCTTTCCAGTCTGAGTAGCTTTGCGGGACCCAATAATAGCTATTCCCATCCGCTCAGGAAGCGTACCCCGGTAATACAACACTGGTGGCGGGTCAGCGAGGTTGTGGAGCCAAGCAGGATACTCATTATCATCCCAGGTGACAATCCGGGCTGCATGCTTCCGCGCCCAGGCAGTTTCCTGAGCCGGATCAATGTGATTTCTGCTCTCTACAAGCTGCGCAGCTAGTTTCGGACCTAAACCGGGCACCTTAATCAGCTCCAGGTAAGAGCTGCTCCATGCCTTTTCCAGGGTGCCAAAGTGGGAGATCAGCGCTTTCAGCCTTCTTGGTCCAAAACCTTCCACCATGTTAAAAGCAATCAGGTATTCACGCGAACATTTCTGCAAAATATCCCCTCCCCAACTAATCATCGTCACTTCCAAAAGACTGTTCTACCAAACTGTCGAGGATCTCCCGCAGTTCTTCTTCCCATTTCAGCTGGTAAATTCTCAGATCAAGCTCGTGAACAATCGCGCCTGAGCTGCAGTTTGTGCAGACGATTCCGTAGATATCACCGTTATGGGCCCTGATGCTGTGAGGTGTATCCACACCGCAGAGCGGACAGTTGAATATACGCGTGCTGCCGATATCAAAATCCATATAGAACCCCTTCCCAAGATGTCTCTGCTGTTATAATTCCAAAACCGGGGTGAATATATGTTAGTGCAGGATTTTCCCTGTTATTGAAGAATTCCAAATATTAGAGTTAAAAAAGGAGGTTCTGGCATGGTCACAGTAAAAAGTGCCGCAGTGCTTGGTATCCAAGCTGTACCAATCGATGTGGAGGTGGACATTCGCTCCGGTCTGCCGGGCTTTGAAATTGTGGGCATGGCAGGATTGTCGGTCAAAGAGAGCCGAGAACGAATTCGCTCTGCCCTGAAAAATTCCGGTTTCACTTATCCAATGCATAAAATCATTGTTAACCTGGCGCCGGCGGATCTGAAGAAAACCGGTACGCTGTATGATCTGCCGATTGCGATCGGCATTTTGGCGGCTACCGGTCAGCTCCCTCTAGAAAACCTAGCGGACTATCTTGTTGTTGGCGAATTGTCTTTAAACGGTGAGCTGAGGGCTATTCCAGGATTAATCAGTATTGCAGAGCTGGCTCAGGAGCAGGGCAAATCTCTCCTTATTCCAGCAGCAAACAGCCAAGAAGCTGCTGCTGCCTGCAGTCGAGTCTATCCGGTCTCGAGTCTTAGTCACGCATTCTCCTTTTTAAATAACAATATCAATATTCCGCCAATTAAACAGGCGGCGTACGTGCCTAGCGTTCCCAGCGGGCCAATGGGAATTGTTAAAGGCCAGCAGATTGCCAAGCGGATGCTGGCGATTGCTGCTGCGGGACATCACCACGCCCTGCTGGTTGGTCCGCCCGGAACCGGCAAAACGCTGCTTGCCCGTTCGGTGCAGAGTATGATGCCACCCCTTTCCAGAGCTGAAGCAGTTGAAGTAACCAAAATATACAGCTCAGCGGGCCTGCTGCCGCCGAACTCGGGACTGATCACCCAAAGACCGGTCAGGATGCCTCACCACAACATCACCAAAGCCGGTTTATTAGGCGGTGGTACTAACATTCAGCCAGGTGAAGTTTCCCTCGCCAGCAGCGGAGTATTAATTCTCGATGAACTGTTGGAATTTAAAAGTGACGTGCTTCAGGGTTTAAGAGAACCGCTGGAAGCAAAGAAAATCACAATTGTTAGGGCTAATGAACGAGTTACATATCCGACCAAATTCCTGTTGATCGCTACCACAAACGCGTGTCCATGCGGATATCTCGGCGACCCCTATCATGAGTGCCGCTGCAGTCACAGTGAGATCCACCGCTACCAGAAAAAACTGATGGGACCGCTTTTGGATCGGATTGATTTGTTTACTTTTCTAGAGCCCCTTAAAACCGAAGACTATTACAATGACCATGATCCTAGTGAAACAATTCCGCTTAAATCATGCCATCCTAATGGCTTACTCAGCGATGAGGAAGTGCAGAAAATCCAGCTGTCTGCAGCGGTGAAGAATCTGCTGGACAAAGCGCTTCAGCGGTTGCGGTTATCCGGCCGCGGCTACTACAAAACCATTAAAATAGCAAAAACAATTGCTGAGTTGGATGGGATGTCCGAAATCCAACCGTACCATGTCGGTGAAGCGCTTCGTTACCGCTGGGAGGCAATGAATCTCTTTTGATTAATTCTCCATTGCCCAGGCCAGATCTTGTTTGGCGATCTTTAAAACCAGGGATGTGCCTGTATCTACAATCCAGGGAATTTCATTGAGTTTCCCAATTAAAAACTCGAGCAGAGCGTCATTGCTCGGCACAACGATTTCAATAATAATATCGTACATGCCGGTTGCGACCGCGACATAGCGCACTTCAGGCATATCCTTTAAACGCACAATTGTATCTTCAATCCTCCGGCGCTCTACACTCAGGCCAACTAAGGCAACTGTGTGCATGCCAACTTTTTGAGGATCAGTAATACCAACAATCTGCAGAATGTTTTCGTCCATCATTCGCGCTACCCGGCGCCGGATTGTCCCTTCAGCAACGCCTAACTGATTGGCAATGGTCAAAAACGGAACTCGGCCGTCTTCTTGGAGTATCTGAATAATACTGCGGTCAATATCGTCCAGTTCAACTGCTGACATGAGCATCACCTCCTGATTGTTCCTCCTGATCAAACGGACTCCAATTGTAAATCTGCTTGTGAATCTCAAGTACAATCGAAGTCTCGGTGCTCTGCACACCCGGAATTAACGCCAGCTTTTTATTGAGAAGCTGAACCAAACGCTCTCGATTCGGCAGCACAGCCATGGCTACAGCATCGTAACTTCCGGTTGTGATCACTAAATAGCGGAGTTCATCGAGCGTACTCAATTCATTGATTACCGCTTCTAACCTGCTCCGCTCAATTTTCATCCAGATAAAAGCTACAGTATCCAACCCTACTTTGAACGGATCAGTTACCCCGGCGATTTTGAGAACCCCGTTTTCTTCTAGTCTCCGAACTCGCTTTCTAATCGTGCCTTCTGACACATCCAGTTCTTGAGCCAAAGTTACGTAGCTAGTTCGGCCATCTTCCTTCAAACGCTGTAAAATCCCGCGATCTAAATCATCAATCTGCAACGTAATCCCTCCTCTGCGCTTGATTCAGTTCCTTTTTTTTGACTTGCACATAATCCTTTCAACGAAAATCGTAAAATTCCTCTCTCGTTATTATATTTGTGGCAATAAAAAATCCAGTGAGTAATCTATACTGGAGGTGAGTTTTATTGAGCGATGTCTATGAGTTAGCTCGATTGATCCACGCAGAGGCTGAAGGGGAACCGTTTATCGGCAAGGTTGCGGTTGGAGCAGTAGTGATGAATCGGCTCAAAGATCCCCGCTTTCCCAATTCAATTAGAGAAATTATTTTTCAGCCGCAGCAGTTTTCCCCGGTCTCCGATGGCCGCCTATTCAGCATTACCAAGCCCCATCCTGATTGTGTTAAAGCTGCAGAAATGGCAATGGCTGGCGCTGATCCGACCGGTGGAGCACTTTTTTTCTACAATCCCGATAAAGTCAGCCCAACATCCTGGATCCGCTCCCGAGAAATCATCTATTTAATCGGAGACCATGTTTTCTGCGTTTAAAAGAGAAGGACCGGCGGGTCCTTCTCTACGCCTGACTGAACAGTTTTTTGAAAAAGAGGATAATCGAATCGATTAATACAGTAAACCATCCGCCCCGTTCCACTGATTGAGCGGCTAGGATTGGAGCTTCTTTTAACAGCTCGTCTTCCAAATAAACAGAGATGGTGCCTACTTTTTCCCCAGCCTCAATCGGGGCTTCTAACTCGTCTATTATCACAACTGTGTTAAGCTGTTCCCGGCTGCCCCGCAGGAAGCTGACACTGGTATCGACTGTCAGCTCAACACTCTTACTGCGTCCTTTATACACCTTTACCTCTTGTTCAGACAGGAGTTCGTCCATATGAATTGATTCAAAGCTTCGGAAACCATAATCCAACAGCTTGGCGGCCTCCTGCTCCCGCTTTGCTTCGCTGTCGGCGCCGAGCACGATCGCAATCAGCCTTCGACCATCACGTTTGGCGGTAGCAGTTAGGTTATTTCCAGCCTTGCTTAAGAACCCGGTTTTCAACCCATCGGCACCTTCATAGGTGCGCAGCAGCCCATTGCGGTTTGACTGAACAATGGGAGAGGAGCTGGAACGGGGTTGATAACCAAAAGAAAGCCTGCTGTGGTACTGGAGCGCTTCTGGATGATCGCGGAGATAGTTTTCAATCAAGATGGCAAAATCTCGCGCAGTGATCCGGTTATCTTCCGAGAGACCGTGCACGTCGACAAAGTGAAGATTAAGTCCCAGTTCTTTCGCTTTATTATTCATCCACTGGATAAATAAAGATTCAGTTCCCGCTAATGCTTCAGCAATGGCAACACAGGCATCGTTGCCGGAAACAACCGCTATACCATACAATAAATCCTCCAATGTAACACGGTCGCCTACTTCTAAAAACATCTGGGAACCACCCATGCGCCACGCTCGCTCACTGACAACTACTTCAGTATCGAGGGCAACATTGTCAGCTGCAATGCGGTCAAGCGCCACATACATAGTCATAACTTTGACTAGACTGGCTGGAATCCACTCATCATCAGCCTGCTGAGCAAATAGAACCTGACTGGAATTAAAATCATAAAGCAGGCCGACACTGGCGTCAACTGAGAAGTTCTGCGCTGATGCTGACCAGGTTACAGCAATCAGTAGGAAAGCAACCAGAAAAATTGTTCTCGATTTCATGTAAATGCTCCCTTCACCCAATAAATCTCATTACCTAATATCCCCACGACATCGAATCTGCATAACGGCTCACATCTTAACTTCGCCATATAGTGGCGGGCAAGCATTTTAATTCTGCGTTGTTTGCGAAGATCAACCGCTTCCAACGGGTTTCCGAATCGATCCGAACTGCGGTATTTCACCTCCACAAATACCAGCACTTCACCGTCCTGCATAATCAGGTCTAATTCCCCAAACTTAGTGCGGTAGTTCTGCTCCCTGGTTATTAATCCCTGCTTCTCCAGATACTGCCTTGCCAGTTCTTCTGCGTGGTCTCCCACGGACCTGGTCACGGCAGAGTTCTGATAATTCCCAGAGAGCGCTCTTTTGCTAAGTCCACTTCATAGGGATTGCGGTATTTTCTGCCGTCAGCCTGAAACAATACGCGCACAATTGGCCGGTCCCGCTCAGCGGTATTTACATCAACCACGATGCCAATCTCTAGACTGGTGAGCTGTACGCGTGAGCCTACCGGGTAAAGTGCTACAGAATTGATTAAATGATTAGCGACCTCATTGTTAAACTGAATGTCCCTCAGCTGTCGGATCACCCGCAGTGCTTGGGACGGCAGCATGGCAGGCCGGTAAACACGAGCCGATGTCATCGCATCGTAAGCGTCAGCTACCGAAACAATTTTGGCATAGAGATCGATCTGTTCATCGATCAGCTTCCGGGGATAACCCTTACCATTAGGTTGTTCGTGATGCTGATACGCTATATGGGCGCTGAACAGGGGAATTGCAGGATTACTTTTGAGAATCTGCCATCCATTGACCGTATGCTTCTGAACTAAGCTGAACTCACTTGGGGATAGGGGACCTTTTTTCTGCAGAATCTGCATCGGCACGCTGGTCTTACCCACGTCATGGAGCACAGCACCGATGGCCAGTTCCCTCAGCTCAAGTTCGTTCAGCTGAAACTTCAAACCGATAATAATAGACAGAATGCACACATTAACACTGTGGGAGAAGGTATAACCATCATAAGTGCGGATATCGGTAAGATGGATCAGAATGTTCGAGTTCGACACAATCTCATCAATCAGCGCATTGATTGTCTTGCTCAATGGCGCTACATCAAAAGTCTTCCCTACTTCAATCGATTCAAATACATTTTTGACTTGGCGAACTGCTTCCTGTCTGCTCTGCTGGCTGACTACTTCAGGAATATCGACCATTTCATCAGGATCAGTGACCACAAACACACCCGGGATTCCTTTCTCGATAATCCGAGCTATGTAATTCTCATTTAAAATCACGCCGCTGTTTAAGAGCACCCGCCCATCGTTGCTGTAAATAGGACGCGCAACGCACATCCCTGGTTGAAGCTTCTCGTAAGACACATACTTCATAAAATCATGCCCCCTTTAACGCGGGCGAAGGAAAACCTGTGGATGGGAGACGGGCCGTGTTCGGCTAAAGCCGCGAGATGCTTTTTGGTGGGATAGCCTTTATGCAGGGCAAATCCATACTCAGGATACTGCAGGTGGTATTCTTCCATAATTCGGTCGCGGTGAACTTTGGCAACTATGCTCGCTGCAGCGGCAGCTGCACACGTGGCATCTGCTTTAACCACTGCTTTCTGAGGAATGGATAAATTTGGGATCAGCTGATTGCCATCGACAATACAGAAATCAACCTCAATCTGATCCTGCAGCTGTTCTACTGCTCTTCTCATTGCCAAGAGTGCTGCCTGCAGAATATTGAACTCATCGATTTCGCTGTTGGAAGCAGAGCCAATGCCGACCATTCCAACTTGATAGATCTGGTTGGAAAGCTCGGTCCTTTTCTTTGCAGTCAACTTTTTCGAATCCCTGACTTCAGGCAGTTCCACATCCTGAGGCAGGAAGACGGCTGCTGCCACAACCGGCCCGGCTAGAGGACCTCTTCCGGCTTCATCAACGCCGACAACAAAGCGATAACCCTGATTCCACAGTTCTCTTTCTAGCTCCCTCATCAACTGTCATTCCTTTTCTGGTAATTCGAGTGTTACAGGTCCGATTAGACCTGAACGGAAATCTTTTAATACTGCTTGCGCTGTTTGTAAATAATCGATTTCTCCCTGTGCTCTTAAGCATCCCCGCTGCCTGCCGATCTGCTCAAAGAGTTCTAGAGTATTATTGATGCCAAGATCTAAGCTGTAGCGCTTTACCAAAAGCTCGGGATAATGTTCACGGAGATAGTTCAGGAGCCAATAGGTAACTTCTTCGATGTTAACAACTTCATCGCGAATTGCGGCTGTAGCCGCAAGTTTCTTGGCTGTTTCCTGATCTTCAAATTTAGGCCAGAGGATCCCAGGCGTGTCCAAAAGCTGCAGACCCTTGGCGTTGATCCACTGCTTACCTCTAGTAACACCGGGCTTGGCACCTACTTTAGTACCGCTTCTACCGGTTAAGCGGTTGATCAGCGAGGATTTCCCCACATTGGGGATTCCCACCACCAATACTCTGGGCGGCCGGCGCAGAGCGGGAAGACTTTTTGTAATTTCGGTGCGCAGCTTTTCAACTCCTTTTCCTGACGCTAAATCGAGGAGAACCGCCCCCTCCTGGTTCTTCTGCCAGAATTGGCGCCAGACTTCTGTGCGGGCAGGATCAGCTAAATCCGTTTTGGTAACAGCGAGGATGTATGGTTTGTGATGAATTTCGGGGATATCAGGATTGCGGGCACTTTGGGGAACACGGGCATCAGTAAGCTCAACCACCAGATCAATGAGTTTGAGGTTTTCTTTAATCTGGCGCCGAGCTTTTGCCATATGTCCAGGATACCATTGTATATCCATATCAACCCTCCACAACTAGCGTTCTTGCTTCAGTGAATCTGGTACGCTGATGATTTCGATGGAATTAAGCGGCCAATACACGAAAACAGCGCGGCCTACGAAAAGCTCGCGGTCCACGAAGCCTACATCGGGATAACGGCTGTCATCGCTGTTAAGGCGGTTGTCGCCCAGAACAAAGTAACTGTCTTCTGGAACAATTACCGGACCATAGTCGCGGGTAAAGGCGCCATGAGTTGGTCCATTGATGTAATTCTCTACTAGAGGCCGCCCGTTGCGGTAGACTATTCCATCCTCAATCAGAATCTCATCCCCCGGAATGCCGATTATCCGTTTAATAAACATGCGGCTCAGATCAGTGGGATAGCGAAAAACCACCACATCTCCCACCTTTGGGGCACCGAATCGGTAAGATAATTTATCAACAATTAAGCGCTGCCCATCATGCAGAGTCGGTTCCATCGAGGATCCATCTACTCTAAAGGATTGGGCAATGAAAGTAATAATGAATAAAGCCAAAACTACTGCAATTATAAATGCTTCCACATATTCACGAATCTCTGACTTGCTCATCGCAGCACCTCATCTCCACAAGATCGCCAAGTCAAAAATGATAGGGAGTGCATGGTTTCACTCCCCACCATTTTAGGAAAATCTCCGTTCTTTAATGCGAGCTGCTTTACCAGAGCGCTGACGCAAGTAGTACAAGCGAGCGCGGCGGACTCTACCGCGGCGAACTACTTCAATCTTAGCTACTCTTGGTGAGTGGATTGGGAAAGTCCGCTCTACACCAATACCTTGAGTAACTTTGCGCACAGTGAAGCGTTCGCTGATACCGGTTCCCATACGGCGCAGAACCACACCTTCAAAAATCTGGATCCGCTCGTTAGAACCCTCAACTACCTTAACATGAACTTTGACAGTATCTCCAGCCCGAAATTCAGGCAGATCTTCTTTCATGTACTCTCTTTCAATGGCTTTAATCACGTCCACAGTTGTTACCTCCCTTCCCTACGGTTTCAGCTGCTAATTCCTGCAGCATGGTTTTCTCTTCTTCAGTAAGTTGGCGTTTCTCGATAAGATCCGGTCTCCGCTGCATGGTGATGCGCAGAGCTTCTTTTAAACGCCACCTGCGGATTAACTCATGGTTGCCGCTTAAAAGCACATTGGGCACCTTTAAGCCGCCAAAATCTGCGGGTCGAGTATAATGGGGATACTCCAAAAGCCCATCAGCAAATGACTCTTCCTGAGCAGAATTATCATCTCCCAGAACACCGGGAATCAGACGGACTACTGCATCAATAACAACCATGGCCGGAAGTTCTCCGCCGGTCAGAACATAGTCGCCGATGGAAATCTCCTCATCTATCCAGTGGTCGCGAATGCGCTGATCGATGCCTTCGTAGTGTCCGCAGAGGAATATTAAGTTCGCTTCTTTGGCTAGCCTTTCCGCTAGAGCCTGGTTAAAAACGCTTCCTTGAGGTGCAAGATAAATTACCCTGCCGCTGGTTTCTGATTTGACATGCTCAATGCAGGCTGCAAGCACATCGGGTTTCATGACCATCCCAGCACCGCCGCCGTAAGGAGTATCATCAACAACGCGGTGTTTGTCTAGGGCAAAATCACGAATATTCCAGAGATTAATCTCAACTAAGTCTCGGGCCTGCGCCCTGCCTATAATGCTTGTTCCCATTACTTCTGTAAACATATTGGGAAACAGCGTTAACACATCGATTCTCATCTTTTCAATCCTTAATCCAATAGTCCATCCAGCAGATTTACCAGCACTAGCTGTTTATCCAGGTCAACCTCAAGCACCACTTCTGCGATAACTGGTATTAAAATCTCGCGGTTTTGCGTAACACCAGGATTCGGTTTGACCACATAAACATCGTTAGCACCTGTCTGGAGCACATCAGTAATCTCACCTAACTCTAATCCTTCAGTGGTTACTACCTTCAATCCAATCAATTCAAAGATATAATTGCGGCCTGAAGGCAGTGGCACCACATCGCTGCGGTCCACTTTAATCTCCAGTCCCTTAAGAGCTAACGCTTGATCGATTGTATCGATGCCTGCCAGTTTCAGGATGATAAACCCTTTGTGCATCCGGCTGTGCTCAATTTCCAATCGATAAGCCGGTTCACTGGCTGCTTTTCTAAACAGCAGCACATGATCCATGCTCAAGAAGCGTTCCGGAAAATCGGTATGACCAACAATGCGAACTTCGCCCTTATTCCCCTGGGCTGATACAATTTCACCAATGAGAATCCATTTGTATCTCATTACTCTACAATTTCAACCCTTACTCTGGTTCCTTCCTTTACGGCAGCAGCTTTGGCTACTGTGCGGATGGCTTTGATAATTCTGCCCTGCTTGCCAATCACTCTGCCGATATCGGAATCAGCAGTTTTGATATGGTAAACAGTTTCGGCATCGGTTTCTTCAGATGTTACTTCGACTGCTTCTGCATCTTCTACCAGGGATTTGGTCATGAATGCCAGTAATTCTTTCAACATTGCGCCTCCTTTCTTAATAAAGAGCCTTAATCTGCTTGATCAAACACACCGCTCTTTTTCAAAAGCGCTCTTGCTGTATCAGAAGGCTGAGCACCTTTTGCAATCCAGCTCTTAGCTTTCTCGATGTCGATCTTGATCTCAGCGGGTTCTGCAATCGGATTGTAGTATCCGAGGGTATCGATAAACCTTCCGTCCCTGGCTGCTCTTGAATCAGCTACTATCAGACGGTAAAATGGACGTTTTTTCGCACCCATCCGCTTTAGACGAATCCTTACTGCCATTATGTCACCTCCCACTCAAAATTATCTATATCACTCTCTTGAGAGAGGACTAGCGAAAGAGATTAAATTTGCCCCGGCCTTTTTTCATTCGCTTCTCCATGCCCGCAAACTGTTTCATCAGCTGGCGGGTTTGGTTAAACTGCTTCAAAAGCCGGTTGACATCCTGCACTCTTGTTCCGGACCCTTTGGCGATGCGGCGCCGTCTTGATCCCCCGATAAGATCGGGATTGCGCCTTTCCTCAACTGTCATGGAGTCAATGATTGCTTCAATTTTCTTTAAATGACTCTCATCCACATCTAAATCTTTTAGCTGATTCATTTTTCCCATCCCGGGAAGCATGCCCAGCAGCTGATCCAGGGGTCCCATCTGCTTGATCTGACTCAGCTGTTCCTTAAAATCTTCCAAGGTAAATGCGTCTTGGCGCATTTTTTCTGTCAGCTCTCTGGCTTTCTGCTCATCAAAGCTGGCTTCCGCTTTTTCAATCAGGCTGAGCACGTCACCCATGCCTAAGATGCGGGATGCCATCCGGTCCGGATGGAATACTTCCAGCCCATCCATTTTCTCACTCATAGCGGCAAACTTAATCGGTTTGCCGGTCACGGCTTTAATGGATAAAGCAGCACCGCCTCGAGCATCTCCATCAAGCTTGGTGAGAATTACGCCGTCAATGCCGAGCTGGTCATTAAAGCTGGATGCAACATTGACCGCTTCCTGGCCGGTCATGGAGTCGACCACGAGCAGAATTTCATGGGGATTGACCGCATCCTTGATTTCTGCCAGTTCTCCCATTAGTTCAGTATCAATGTGCAGGCGTCCGGCTGTATCGATGATGACGATATCATTGCCGTACTTCTCGGCGTGAGCTACAGCTCCTTTGGCGATATCAACCGGATTAGTTTCGCCTATGCTGAACACAGGCACATCTACCTGTTCGCCCACAACTGTCAGCTGCTTAATTGCAGCCGGGCGGTAAATATCTGCAGCAACCAGCAGCGGCCGATGCCCTTTGGTTCGAAAAGACAGGGCCAGTTTTCCACTGGTAGTAGTTTTACCTGCTCCCTGCAGACCCACCATCATGATCACCGTCGGCGGCTTTGGAGCAAGTGCGATTTTGCTCTGTGTTCCACCCATGAGTTCTGTGAGCTCTTCATTTACAATTTTAATAACCTGCTGGGCCGGGGACAGACTCGATAATACCTCATGTCCAACTGCCCGCTCTTTAACTCTTGCGGTAAAATCCCGCACAACCTTATAGTTGACGTCTGCTTCTAACAGCGCTAATCTTACTTCTCTTAGAGCGGCTTCTACATCTTTCTCAGTTAGTTTTCCCCGGGTACGCAATTTGCGTAAGGTTTCTTGTAGTCGACCTGATAAATTCGAAAAAGGCACTAATTTCGCCTCCTAAGCTTCAGCGCGAATCTTATTGATCAGCTGCTGAATTTCTCCCATAATCTCCAGCTGCCCATCGGATCTGCCGGCAGCAGCCTGCTTTTGAAGTCTATCTAAGTGTTCCTCAATCTGATCGAGATACGCCTGCTGTCTTTGAAATTTGCTTAACAATCCCAGTTTGCTCTCATAATCTTCTAGGATTGCAGCGGACCTTTTAATCATGTCATAGACAGCTTGACGGGAGATCTCCAGCTGCTCGGCGATCTCCCCTAAACTCATATCTTGGGCATAATACATCTGATAAATATCCCGCTGCCTTTCAGTAAGTAAGGGCCCATAAAAATCATAGATAAGATTTTTGCGCAGTGTATCTTCCATAACAATACCTCTGTTAAGCATTTTAACTTTACAGAGGTAGTATATAAAAAAACGATGCAGCTGTCAAGCATAAATCCTTGCCATTTTTAGCTGAATAATGCCTCAGTAAACTCCTGGGGATCGAAGTCCTGGAGATCGAGCATCTGCTCACCAACGCCCACGAGTTTAACCGGCAGCTTCAGCTCGTTGGCCAGAGCGAGCACAATGCCGCCCTTGGCTGTGCCATCAAGTTTAGTGAGAACAATCCCGGTGACTGGCGCCGACTCACTGAACAGCTTAGCTTGAGATAGGGCATTCTGTCCGGTGGTGGCATCAACTACCAGCAGCACCTCATCCAAATCCCGACCTAATTCCCTTTGGGCAACCCGGTAAACTTTACCCAGCTCAGCCATGAGATTTTTCTTAGTCTGGAGCCTGCCTGCGGTATCGAGGATAAATACATCTGCATTTCTGGCTTTGGCTGCCGCGACAGTGTCATAGGCAACTGCGCCAGGGTCAGCCCCTTCTTGATGAGCAATCATATCAACGCCCACTCTGTCAGCCCAAACTTTGAGCTGATCAACCGCTGCTGCCCTAAATGTATCTCCTGCTCCTAAGACCACCTTAGCCTGCTCCTGTTTCAGCCGATACGCCAGCTTACCGATGGTGGTAGTTTTCCCCGCACCATTTACTCCAACCACCATAATTCCCGCCGGCCGGTCATCAGACAGCACCAGGGGTTTGTGGTATTTTGAGAGCAGAGCTACAATCTCTTCTTTTAAGAGTCCCTGCAGGGCGCCGCCATCGGTTATTTTTTCAGCCTTAACCCGCTCCCGGATCGTATCCATCAGCTCTAAGGTAGTGGTCACGCCCACATCGGCTTGGATTAAGATCTCTTCCAGCTCCTCAAACAGCTCCTCATCGATAGCTCTACCGGTGACAATCTGTCCGATCCGATCGATAAACCCGGTTCTGGTTTTGCTTAACCCCTGCTTGAGGCGGGCAAATAAACTTTTCTTCGTAACAACCGGTTCTGCTGTTTCCGGCTCAGCAGCTGCTTGAGGCTGCTCCGGTTCAAGCTCCGGTTCCTGTTCCTTTACTGCTTCAGCTTTGACTTCCGGCTCCTGGTTGACTTTGTCTTTTTTAGCATTTCTGCTGCCAAATAGTCTTCTCAGCATGGTTATCGACTCCTATTCCTATGTTAATTGAACAGACATCAGCTGCGAAACCGCATCATCCGACATGGTAACTCCGTACAGGCGGTCAGCTACCTCCATGGTGCTGGTGCGGTGGGTGATGATCAGAAACTGGGTGGTTTCCGCCAAAACCCGCAGCTGTTCCGTAAAGCGCTTTAGATTGACTTCGTCTAAAGCTGCATCGATCTCATCCATTACGCAGAATGGCGTGGGCTGAACGGTCCTGATTGCTAAAAGCAGTGCTATTGCCGTTAAAGCCCGCTCTCCCCCTGATAACAGCAGGAGATTCTGGGGCTTTTTGCCTGGAGGCTGGGCGATAATATTCACACCACTTTCCAGGATATTGTCGGGATCCGTCAGCACTAAATCCGCTCTGCCGCCTTTGAACAGCTGGATGAACGTGGATTGAAACTCTCTCCGCAGTTCTTTATAAGTTGCTTCTAAACGCTCAGCGGAAGCAGCATCAATTTCGGTAATGGTTTGATTGAGTGTTTCTTTGGCATTAAACAGGTCATCGAACTGGGCTTGGAGGAAGAACACCCGCTCCCTGACATTTTCATAGTCCTGCAGTGCGGCCAGATTAACAATTCCAAGCTCGCGAATCTGTTCTCGGAGCTGTTTTTCCTGCTCGATGAGCTCAGTCACTTTCGTGGAAACAGACCTGTCAGCAAGGACGGCAGGTTCCAGTTCCCGCTCGCTTAGGTCTTCTTCAATCCTTCTCAGCTCTAACTCAATGCGTTCCAGCTCAAGGCGGTAATTGTACATGTTTTTATCGATTCTTGCAATTCTAGCTTGGATCGATTTCAGCTTGTGATTGGTTTGATTAATGCTCTCTTTGAGCATTTCCCGTTCCTGTTTCTTTATCTCCGCAACCTGCAGAAGTTTAACTCGGTCGGCCTTCAGCTGTTCTTCCAGTTTCCGATTAGCAGTCAAATCTGCTTCCAGCTGCCGCTGCTGCTCTTTCAGCTTTTCAATCTCTTCCAGCACTGTCAAAAGCGCACTGCGGTTGTGCTCCAGCTGCTGAGCGGCACCAGTGAGCTGTTCTTTTGCCCGGTTCACCTCTCCAGCTGCACTGGTTGCGGCAACTTTTTGACCGGTAAGTTTAGCAGACTCTGCTTCCAACTCCTGCTCAAGACGGATCACAGCATCTTCCAATTGGTTGATTTCCCGCCTTTTAACCTGCTCGTCCTCCTCCAGCGCTGCGACATTATCGCGAGATGCAGCGGCTTGGTCCTGAAGCTCAAGCCTAGCTGTGTGGTAATCTTGAAGCAGCTGCTGTTTTGACGCCAGCTGCTGCTCAAGTCGTTTCAACTCGGCTTCGAGGTTATTTAGTTCACCCACTGCTGCTTGACCATCCAGCTGCAGCTGGTAGCGGTGCTGGCTGATCTGCTCCTGCTCTGTTCGCGCAGTTTTGAGTTGATTCTCGACTTGAGTTTTCGCTTGATTAATCGCTGCTGTCTTTTCCTGATAAGCTGCCGCTTCCTGCTTAAGCCTAGCAATTTCATTTTTCCTCGTTAAAATCCCAGATGATCTCTGGTTGATGCTGCCGCCGGTCAGAGAACCGTTAGGCATAACCACTTCGCCGGCTAGGGTTACAATGCGGCTGAAACTTGGCAGTTTGCGCTGCATCATCAGCGCAGTATCTAAGTCTTCCACAACTACAACCCTGCCTAATAAGGCGTTGAGGGCGGGACTGTATTTAGGGTCAAAGTCCAGCAGATTAACTGCCGGTCCCAAACATCCTGGTTCCTGCCAGTGCTTGGCATAGTTTTGGGGGAAGGTGCTGCCTTTGATATTATTCAGTGGTAAAAATGTGCAGCGTCCGGCGCGATGCTGTTTGAGCCACTCGATGGCCCGCTTCGCATCCTTCTCATGAGGTGTTATTATGTACTGGAGTCCCGCGCCTAAAGCAACCTCAATAGCTGTTTCCAGCCCTTCCGGAACGGAAATGACATCCGCTACTGTTCCCAGCAGGGTAACATTGGGAATGTTCGCGGCAAATAAGCGGCGCACACTGAAATTATACCCTTCGTATTCTGCTTCTAAATCCTGAAGCGCTTCTAGGCGGGAATTAGTCTGCTGATACTGCTTTACGGCCTGCTGCTCCTGAACTTCCAGCTGCTGCAGTTTCTGTTCAAGTTCACTGCAGGCCTGGGCAGCCTGCTCCAGCTGTTGGGAAGCGCTGCGCACTGCTTGTTCAAGTTCCAGGCTCTTTTGTCTCTGCGCGGAAATCAGTGCCTGCTGTGCTGCGACTGCTTTTCCAAACTCCGCCACATCTTGTTCTGCAGCTTTCAGCTCCCGCTCAAGTTGACCCATCTGCTGCTGGTAGTTGAGTCCAAAGTTGCGGGCATCAGCAAGCTCCCGCACAAACTCAATAAAAGCACTTTTCTTCTGCTCTAGCTCATGGCGCTGTCTTTGGAGCTGCTGCCGCTTCTGCTCCACTGTCTGCTCGCTGTCCCGCACCATTTGATCGAGCTCTCTGTGCTCCTCCTGCTTCAGCTCAAAATCATGCTGGAGCTGTTCAAGCTTAGCAGACAGGACTTCAATCTGCTCCGCATAATCCTGAGATAGCTCAGTTTTTTCTGCGCGGCTGTCGAGATTATGCTTCAACCGCTCTTCAATTAAACCAAGCGTCTGCATAGTATGATTGATCTGCTCATTAATCTGAGCGATCTGCTCTTGATTGAGTTCTATCCGGTACTCCAAGTCATTGAGCTGCTCTTGATCCTGAAGGAGGGTCTGTTCCTGCTCGCGGTGTTCTTCAGTTAGTTCTTCAGCTTCAGCTCGGCACGCAGCAAGTGCGGTTTTAGATTCTGTTTCTTTAGTGACAAGCTCTGCGAGCTTTAGGGCCATGCGGTCTAAAACAACTGCTTCCAGCTCTTGGGATAAGTTCTGGTATTTACGGGCTTTCTGCGCCTGCTCTTCCAGAGGTCCCAGCTGGTCCTTTAGCTCGGAAAGAATGTCCGAGACTCGCACTAGATCATATTCAGTTTGAGTCATTTTCCGCTGCGCCTGCTCTTTCCGGCTTCGATATTTTAAGATTCCCGCTGTTTCCTCTAAAATAAAGCGCCGGTCCATAGGATTGGCGCTCAGAACAGCATCAATCTGGCCTTGTCCAATGATTGCGCAGCCTTCGCGGCCTAGACCGGTATCGGTGAACAGGTCTTGGATATCCCGAAGGCGGCAGGCCTGGCGGTTGATCATAAACTCACTCTCACCCGAGCGGTAGACCCGTCTAGTAATTGTTACCTCGTTGTAATCGATGGGCAGGAATCCATCAGAGTTATCTAAAGTGAGCTGTACTTCCGCCATTCCCAGCGGTCTTTTCCCGTCACTGCCGGCAAAGATAACATCTTCGAGTTTAGAACCGCGGAGACTTTTAATGCTCTGCTCGCCTAAAACCCAGCGCACAGCATCGGCGATGTTACTCTTGCCGCTGCCGTTCGGGCCGACAATGGCGGTAATTCCATCGTCAAATTCTAGCTTGACTCTATTGGCAAATGATTTAAAACCCACTAGCTCTAACCTTTTTAAGCGCATAATGACCTCCAGGGCGGTAGTAGTACTGTAAGTATTGTATCATAAAAAGCTCATAATTTGATAAAACTGGAGGAATCAGCCCCCCAGTTTTAAGTACAGATCCTCTCTTTTGCGCACAGTGGTCGGCACCCTCGGACTTAACAGCGAACCATACTCTCGAATTAGCCGCCGCAGCTTAGCTTTTACTCTGGTGCGGGCGTTATCCACGACTTTTGACCCAACACCGATCTCGTTTTCAATTTCACCGCAGGTGTATCCTTTGAGCAGCATCATAATTACCGAGTACTCCAGCAGTGACAGATGATTGCTTAACAGTTGATCTAAGTGCTGATTGATAATCTTGTCTTCGATCAGCTGCTGGGGATCGACTGTGGAGTTTTGATTAATCACCAAATCCTGCATGATCCGGTTATCATCGATGCCGAGTTGGGATTGGAGAGAAAGGGCATCATTTAACGCTTTGTGTTTATTGCCGGTCGTCTGCTTAATTACATTGTAAATCTTACGGATAATGCAGATGTAGGCAAAAGAGCTGAATTTGACATTGTACTGCTCCGGTTTATATTCCTCTATAGCATTCAACAGCCCGATAATACCTTCCTGCATTAAATCATCGAAATCCAGAAAACTAGCATAGTAATTGCGAACGATATGCTTAACCATCGGCACATACTTGAGCACCAGCTCTTCCTTTGCATGCTCATCCCCTACGCGAATGCGGGTGATCAGCTGGTAATCCTTCTTTTGATTAGCTTCAGAACGAGAAGTCTCAGCCATTCATGTTCCTCCCCAGACTGTAATGGCATGTCTTTCCACTACTATCTATATGAGGAAAAACAGGCGATATGCTTTTTAGACTAAGATTTCCCCCTAAATCGAACCATAAGCCATGGATAAAACCGCCTCTAATTTGCCAAAACCGCAGATATATCCATGTATTGTGTAAAGGTTTTCCGAGCCGGGATTATAAACTAACAGTATATTCGTGGATATTTCTAAGATGGGTGGGAATCAGCTTGCAGCTTAATGAAACCTTGGCATACATGGCATACTTGGTTCGGGAAAATCCAAATATCACTGTTAGGGAAATAGCTGATCGTCTTAAATTCGCTGATAATAAATCGGTTTATTACTGGTTGGGCAAAGCTAATTTTCAGGGAATCGGTGATTTTAAACAGGCCATTTTAAAGGATCAAGCCGAAACCTTAGAGGGTCTCGGCGTCATTCAAAATGGTGAGACTAAGTTCTTAATTAAAATTCCAGTTAAACAGTGGAACCCAAAAAAAACAGATAATACCCATAACTGGGTTTATCTGTTTTACGACACGCCCAATCCCCGGGGCTTATTTGCAGTGACGGTTGAATCTAACGACTTTGCACCCTGGTATTTAAAAGGCGACATGATAATTGTCAACTCGGAAGCAGAGCCTTCCCAAGCAGGATGGGTACTTTTGAAAAAGGGCCGTTCGCACTTCATCGCCCGCTGCGATGATCAGAAAAACCTGATTGACATCAACTCGCTTGAGCCGCTCTGCCGCAAGGATTTTGACATTATCGGCGGGATAATTCAGCAGTGGCGGAACTACCCTCAGTCCTGAAGTTCTAATTTCATCAATGCTTCGCGAGCTGCGTTTTGAGCAGCTTCTTTTTTTGTATTGCCTACTCCTCTGCCTAAAACCTTGTTCTTAAATAAGACCTCGATTACAAATTTCTTATCATGATCCGGACCATGCTCTTCTGCCAAATGATAGGTGGGTAAAACCTGGCTGGTCTGCTGGAGATGCTCCTGAAGTGTGCTCTTAGCATCAATAATTGGCAGCTGCGACTTGTCCAATTCCGGAAGATGGCTGAGGATAATCGGCCTCATTGTTTCCAGGTCTGATCCAGAATCCAAGTAAACAGCACCAATTACTGCTTCGTACACATCGCAGAGCAGCGAATCGCGCTCGCGCGCTCCAGACCTTACTTCGCCCTTCCCCACCTTAAGGTACCTGTTTAAACCCAGCTCCCGAGCATGCTCAGCCAAAGTCGGCTGACTGACTAAAACTGCCCGCAGTTTTGCAAGCTTACCTTCAGCCAGATCCGGATATTCTTTATACAGGTATTCGCTGACCACAATCTGCAGCACTGCATCTCCCAAAAACTCAAGACGCTCATTATTGCCCCTGTCTGATCCCTTATAAGATTTATGGGTTAAGGCCAGCTCTAAAAGCTCCCTATTTCTAAATCTATACTTCAACTTCTGCTCTAACTCAGATAACTTCTGCTCACCGCGCATCTAATCAACCCACCGTTTCATAATTAGTACTGCATTATGTCCGCCAAAACCAAAGGAGTTGCTCATCGCTATCTCAATGCTGGCTTCCCGCGCCTGGTTCGGGACATAATCTAAATCACAGTCCGGATCCGGCTCTTGATAGTTGTAGGTGCCCGGAATAAGCTGATGGGTCAGCGCCAGAGCGCAGATCGCTGCTTCTAAGGCGCCTGAAGCTCCGAGCAGATGCCCGGTCAGGGATTTGGTAGAGCTGACGGGAATCTCTTTTGCCCTCTCTCCAAAAACCCGCTTAATTGCCGCAGTTTCATAGTAGTCGTTATATTTAGTGCTGGTGCCGTGGGCGTTGATGTAGCTGACATCCTCAGGAGAAAGACCCGCATCTGCCAGCGCTTCCTTCATAGCCCGCTGGGCACCTTCATGCTCCGGAGCCGGCGAAGTAATATGATATGCATCACCACTCGCGCCGTAACCGACAAGTTCGCAATAAATCCGCGCTCCTCGAGCCTTGGCGTGCTCTAATTCTTCTAATACCAGCACACTTGCGCCTTCGCCCATCACAAATCCATCGCGGTTTAAATCAAACGGCCGGCTTGCGCTCTCCGGATCATCGTTGCGGCTGGACAGGGCTCTAGCAGCGATAAATCCGGCCATGGCCAGAGGGGTAATTCCAGCTTCAGCTCCTCCTGCCAGCATCACATCTGCGTTGCCCCGCTCAATAATCCGAAAGGCATCGCCGATGGAATGGGTTCCGGATGCGCAGGCAGTGACAGTGCAGGAGTTCGGCCCCTTAGCGCCGGTAATGATTGCTGTCTGACCGCTTGCCATATCGGGAATCAGCATTGGCACCAGAAACGGACTGACCCGGCCAACGCCCTTTTCTTTTAAGACATGCAGTTGGTTTTCAATAGTATTAATTCCACCGATTCCCGACCCAATCAGAACTCCGATTCGATGGGCGTTCTGCTCTGTTATCTCCAAGTCTGCATCCGCCAGGCTCTGCACTGCTGCTGCTACTGCGTACTGGCAGAACAGATCCATGCGGCGAGCCGCTTTGTAATCCATGTATTCACTAGGGTCAAAGTCTTTTACTTCAGCAGCTATCTGGACCGGATACTCTGAGGCGTCAAAATGTGTGATTCGGCCTACACCGCTGACGCCGTTAATGAGATTGTCCCAAAGGGCATCCTTTGGACCCAAAGGCGAGATCACTCCGATTCCGGTGACAACAACTCTGCGAGTCATACTTCCACCTCACTATATGAAAAATGAGACCCTAGCTTAACTAGGGGTCTCAAAAATCAGTTTGAAATTAATTAACTTGAGCTTTTATATACTCCACAGCATCCGCTACAGTACTGATGCTAACTGCATCCTCATCCGGAATGCTGAGGTCGAATTCCTCTTCAAAGGCCATAACCAGCTCAACAACATCCAAAGAGTCAGCGCCTAAGTCATCTTGAAAAGACGCATCCATGGTAACATCCTCAGGTTTAACACCAAGCTGTTCAACCAGGATATCTCTTACGCGATCGAAAATTTCCATTCCAGTCACCTCCTCATAAACACTGTTTATATTACTAGGCCGCCATCAACATGGATGACTTGACCTGTAATGTATTGGTTAGCATCAGAAACTAAAAAATATACTAATTCCGCAACATCTGACACATCACCGACTCTACCCAGGGGTATCAGCCTGGTGACTTCTTCTTTCTGCTTGTCGCTTAACACACGGGTCATTTCAGTATCAATATACCCAGGAGCGACAGCATTTACTAGTATCTGCCTTGAGGCAACTTCTTTAGCCAAAGATTTAGTCAATCCAATGATACCAGCCTTAGCAGCAGCGTAATTGGCCTGACCGGGATTGCCGGCAACACCTACAATTGATGAGATGTTGACAATTCGTCCGGACCGCTGCTTGAGCATATGGCGGATCACTGCCCGGCACAGATAAAACGTGCCGGAGAGATTCACTTGGATTACATCATCCCAATCCTCATCGCTCATCCGCATCAAAAGGCCGTCCCTGGTAATTCCGGCATTATTGATCAGCACATCAATTCTGCCAAAATGCTCCAGCGTCTGCTTAACCAAATTGTTAACATCTTCTACTGAGCTGATATCGGCTTTAACCGGAAGAACCTGCGGATGATCAAACTCAGCAAGCTGGGCCTCACTGCGTCCGCACACAGCAACATTCATACCCGCTTCCAAAAGCTTAAAGGCAATGGCTCTGCCAATCCCTCGGGTTGCACCGGTAACAATTGCGGTTTTTTTAGTTTCGCTCATCTTTACCACTCCTAGGCAAACGAGATCAGTTCCAGATTTTTAGTAATCCTCTTAGTTAAACCGGTAAGCACACTGCCCGGACCTATCTCTACCAGCTGAGTTCCCCCCAGCTGTTCTAAAGCTTGAATATTGCCGATCCAGTCTACTGGGTTAGTAAGCTGAGCAACCAGTTCCATTTTAACCTGTTCCGCGCTAGTAATCAAGCGGCTGTTAATATTACTTATCACCGGATATTTCGGATCAGCAAATCTAAACTGCTCTAAGAATCTTTCGAAGTGCTCAGCCGGTCCCTGCATCAAGCTGGAATGAAAAGGTCCGCTGACATCGAGTTTAACTGCCCGCTTAGCTCCCTTTTTCAGGGCTAGTTCGCCCGCGTACTCAACCGCCCCTGTTTCACCGCTCAGCACAAACTGGCCTGGACAGTTGTAGTTGGCGACAGCAACGGTACCCCTACTTCCAGCTTCTTCCACAATTTCTTGGACAGCATCCAGTTCTAAACCGAGAATCGCTGTCATCTGCCCCGGAACTGGAGCATCATGCATCAGCTCTCCTCTTCTCGCGACAATTCTTACCCCATCACTGAACTCTACCGCCCCGGCAGCAATAAACGCTGTGACCAGCCCGAGGCTGTGGCCGAGTAAGATTGAAGGAGTTGCCGTCATAATATATTCTGACCAGGAAGCAATGCAGGCTACCATTACTGCCGGCTGTGCAAACTGGGTGCTGGACAGCTTTTCCTGTGGACCTTCTTGGCACAGCTGCAAAAGATCATAGCCTAATATTTCACTGGCTGTTTCGAAATAACGGCGCTGGGACGCATACAGATCCGAGACCATACCGACTTTTTGTACCCCCTGGCCGGGGAATGCGCAAGCAATCATGTAATTAATCCTCCCCACCGCAGGATTGTTGAACCCCAGGTTAATCCTGCGCCAAATCCAACCAATAACACTAAATCTCCGTTCCGCAGCCTGCCTGACTCAGCAAGTTCTGTCAGGGCAATGGGTATGCTGGCAGCTGATGTGTTGCCGTATCTATCCACATTGACAAAGATTCGTTCCGAATCAATGTGCAAGCGCTCTGCTGCAGCGTTAATAATCCGGATATTTGCCTGATGAGGCACAAACCAGCTGATATCAGAGATATCGATGGCGGCCTGCTTCGCAACCCGCTTAGTGGAATCGACAATCACTTTAACAGCAAACTTGAAAACTTCTCGGCCGGACATTTTCACGTATTCATCAACATGGAGCATTTTGGCACCAGAACCATCAGCTCCGATTTCAGAAGCTAAAATACCGTACCCCGCTGATGTGGGACCTAAAACAGCGGCCCCCGCTCCGTCGCCAAACAGCACACAGGTGGAACGATCGGTGTAATCAAGCAAGCGGCTGAGGAGATCTACCCCGATGACCAGCACTTTTTGATACCCTGCTTTAACCATTGAGCGTCCTATTTCTAATCCATAGACAAATCCCGAACAGGCTGCTGCCAGATCGAAAGCGGCGGCCCGTTTCGCCTTGAGGCGCTCCTGGATTAAGCAGGCGGTCGATGGAAAAGCCATATCCGGTGTTGTAGTTGCCACAATAATCAGGTCAAGCTCATCAGGAGCAACTTCAGCTGCCTGGAGCGCCTGCACCGCGGCTTCCCAGCCTAAATCTGAAGCGGCAATCTCCGGATCGGCAATGCAGCGCTGTTTTATTCCGGTGCGGGTAGTAATCCATTCATCACTGGTATCAACCATTGCTTCCAAATCTTGATTCGTTAAGATGCGCTTGGGTACTGCCCTGCCCAAACCATAGATGCCGACATCCGGACGCACTTGTGTCACCTTCCCATCCTTTCAGCGATCGCTTCTACTACCTGGTTTTCTGCAGCTTCTCTTGCCACCCGGATGGCATTGCGGATTGCTTTCTGATTGGAGCTGCCGTGGGCGACAATCACAGCCCCTTTTACACCCAAGAGTGGGGCTCCGCCGTACTCAGTATAATCCATTTTCTTCTTGATATTAGCAAAACCGGGTTTGAGAACTAAAGCTGCCAGCTTGCGCGGTAAGGAAGCGGTCAGCTCATCTTTGAGCATGCTGAACAGTCCCGTTCCCAGTCCTTCTGCAAATTTCAGCACGATATTGCCTACAAATCCATCGCAGACAACAACATCCACTTCTCCGGTGGGAATATCGCGGCCCTCAATATTACCGATAAAATTTATATTCCCATCTTCGATCAGTTCTGCATAGGTTTTTTGCGCGGCCTCATTGCCCTTGGACGGCTCTTCCCCTACATTGAGCAGTCCCACTTTCGGCCGTGTTCTGCCTAATACTCGTTCGGCGTAAATTGCGCCCATGTGGGCAAACTGCACCAATTGGCTCGGTCGGCAGTCAACATTGGCTCCCACATCTACCATCAAGCAGACACCTTTCACGGTTGGCATCAGCGAAGTAATTGCTGGACGCTCAATCCCTTTGATTCTGCCGATACCGAATAAAGCTGCTGCCATGCAGGCGCCTGTGTTGCCTGCGCTTACCATTCCTACCGCATCACCCTGCTTCACCAGGCGGGCAGCCACATTGATGGATGCGTCTTTTTTCGTCCGCACTGCTTCTACCGGCGACTCATCCATGCCGATCTGTTCAGAAGCGTGGACGATCTCAATCAGCTCGCTGCCGGGTTTGCCGGCGATCATTGGAGCCAGCACTTTTTCATCCCCCGTGAGCAGAATGGGTATCCCATCCATGCTGGCTGCCTGAAGACATCCCATCACAATCTGTTCGGGAGCATAATCTCCGCCAAATCCATCCACCGCAATCTTAATTGGAATCACTCTCCTTATTGTCCAAGGCAGCAATTTCAAACTCACCGCGAAAGACAACCCGCTGATTTACCCGGCTGTCAACGCTTATAGTGTGCCGAGAACCCTGTTTTTTTATCAACTCCGCTTTTGCCACAACCCGCTCCCCGCTGCGAACCGGATGCAGATAGTTAATTTTCGCCGCTGCAGTTAAAGCGACTTCTGCATCCACCAGTGCTACTGCCAGAGAATTTGCCTGGGCAAACAAGTAATGGCCCCTGAGAATATCAGTGCGCTTAAATGTCATATCTTGGGTCGTAGTCAACAGCGAAATTGCCTGCTGTCCGATGTGGAGATCGATCAGCTCGCCGATCACCTCGTGCCCTTCCATGGCACGCACCTTGGAATAATTTTTCTTAGCTACTGTCTTGATTCTTTCCCTCAGCTCTGGAATTCCCAAAGCCATCCGATCCAAGCGGACTGTGGCAACGCTGACATCCAACCGCTCTGCGATCTGGCGGTCAGTCAAAAATGGTTCTTGGCTGAGTAAAGTCTGCAGCTGCCTGCGACGCTGTTCTCGATTGGATGTCATTATCATGACCTCCTAATAATACCTGGTACTAAGCAAGTATCAGTATATCCAAAAAGAGGATGTTTGTAAAGTCCAAGGCAAAAAAAAATGATAGAGATTTCTCTCTATCACTGTTAAAAACTACTCAGCTTTAACTTCCACAACCTGACGGCCTTTATAATACCCGCAGTTGGAGCATACGCGATGTGGTAATCTGGGCTCATGACATTGAGGACATTCGACGCTGTTAACAAGATTGACCTTCCAGTGGGCACGGCGATTGCGACCCCTTCTTTTCGAAACCTTTCTCTTTGGTACTGCCATTGCTGCATCCTCCTCTCATGCTATTATTCCTTAAACAAGTCAGCTAATACAGCCAAGCGAGGATCTGGCTTATGTGGATTACACTGACATGTCTTTTCATTTAATGCTTGACCGCAGTCAGGACAAATTCCTTTGCAGTCTTCGCGGCACACGACTTTCATTGGTACATCAAGGAGAACCGATTCGGTAATCAGCTCTTTAATGTCGATATAATCACCTTGATATGTGGATACTTCGTCTCCCAGGTCAGCAAACTCAGGCTCGCTGTTTATGCTTGACTGGGGTACAAATTCATCATCAAACTCTGCTTCAACATGATATACGAATGGCTCTAAACACCGAGAGCATCTCAGCGTTACATCGCCAGAAGCGCTCCCGTATACCAGAAAGCCGGACTCAGTCTTCACTACTGTAACTTGAATATCGAGGGGAGAATGAAACTCACCCAGCTGGATTAAATCCGGAAAACTTTCAGCAGGAACGACTTCCTCAAAAGTCAGCATACTGCCGACCTTACTGAGAGCAGAAATCTTAATCTGCATGCTGTTCACCTCATAAATTATACAAAGATTGGCTCTGACTGTCAAGTCAAATGCGCCCATATCCTCATTATTTCTCCGTCAAGGGGATACTAACCAAAACTCAAATCATTATATTTGCCAGTTAGAAGTAAATTCCTGCTCCCGGTCGGTTTTTATCAGTGTTTTATTTAAATACCTGCTTGATATCTTCAATCATGATCTTGGTTCCGGTTAATCCGCCGGAGGCTACATACCAAACTTGGGAGGTCAGGTAAATGATCCGATCAGATTTATAAGCGTTTAAAGATTTAACAATATCGTTGTTTAAAACCTGCTGAGCAGAAATGCTGCCGCCCACAGTGGCTGCCCGGTCGATTACAAACAAGTAATCAGGGTTAATCCTGGCGAGATACTCAAAGGAGATGTTTTGCCCGTGATTGGCAACTTCAATATTCGGATCCGCTGGCGGGAAGCCAAATTCCTTATGGAGCACACCAAAGCGCGAGTTAGGTCCATAGGCGCTTAAAGCACCGTCATTAGCCATAATCAGAAGGCCCTTTGCTCCAAGCTCTTGGATCTTGGCATTTACTGCAGCAAACTCCTCCTCAATACCTGCAATTTCTGCTTCGATAAACTCTGTCTGCTCGAAAATCTCGCCCAAGATCCGCAGGTTAGCGGCAAAGGAGCCTAAGAAATCGGAAGTATCAATGGTTAGGTACACAGTTGGAGCAATCCGAGCTAGTTCCGGATACACTTCGGCTTGGCGGGTGCTGATAAAGATCACATCCGGTCTCAGCTCATAAATTTTTTCAAAGTTTGGTTCAAAAAGAGTGCCTACATCAACATATTTTTTATCGTTGAATTTGGAGAGGTACTCCGGAATACTTGCTTTGGGCAGACCAGTAATTTCGATCCCCATATTATCTAAAGAATCAAGAGCTGCATAATCGAAAACTACAACTGTCTGAGGATTTTTCGCCACGACTGCTGTCCCAAGTTCATGTTTGACTTCTACCTTTGCCAGCACCGGCGAGCTTGCTGCCGCCAATACCAGCGCAAATACTACACCAAAGATCATGCGTACCACTCTATTTTTTGTTTGCATTAGATTCACCCCATAATTTTTTAGTAATAGATGCAGATGCGGTTGTTGTTAACAGTTTCAATGTGAAAATCAAGATCATAGATGTCTGTCAAAAGAGATTGATCGATGATCTCATTTGCCGTGCCAACTTTGACCACCACACCATCGTTCATGGCAATAATATAGTCAGAATAGCAGGAGGCAAAGTTAATATCATGGATGACGATAATGACTGTTTTGCCGAGCTCTGCCACCAATCTGCGGAGCATTTTCATAATTTCCACCGAGTGCTTCATATCCAGGTTGTTTAAAGGTTCGTCCAAGAGGATATACTCGGTATCCTGGGCTATTACCATGGCAATATAAGCTCGCTGCTGCTGGCCGCCGCTTAACTGGTGGAGATACTTATGCTGGATATCTGCCAGGCCCATATACTCAATTGCCTGATCCACCTGCTCCCAGTCTGCTTTAGTCAAATTGCCGCGGCAGTGCGGGAAGCGTCCGAAGCTTACCAGTTCACGAATGGTTAAGCGCAGATCGGTGTGATTAGCCTGCTTGAGAATGGAGATTTTCTTCGCCAGCTCCCTATTATCCCAATCGCTCAGTTCCTTCTGATCGATATACACCTCACCATCATCTTTAGATATCAGCCTGCTGATAATCGACAGTAAGGTACTTTTCCCGGCGCCGTTAGGCCCAATTAAGGAAGTAATTTTACCTTTAGGAATCCTGATGCAGACTTCATCGACTACTTTTAAATCTCCATAGCTTTTGGTAACATTGCGGATCTCGATCACAGTCTACTTCTCCTTTACTAGTAATCTGATAAAGTAAATGCCGCCGATTAAATTGATTAAAGTGCTGATCGGCACGGCAAAATTCAAAACATGCTCTACTACCAGCTGTCCGCCCACTAAGGTGATGATGCTTAGAAGGAATGCTCCCCAGATAATCGTGCGGTGGCGGTAGGTTGCTAACAGCTGCCAGGCTAAATTTACAACCAACAGACCCAAAAAGGTAATTGGTCCAACCAGCGAGGTAGCCGTCGAGACCAAAATTATGACCATAATCAGCAGCCGCCAGACTGCTTTGTCATAAGCCACCCCCAGATTGATAGCCTGTTCGCGGCCTAACGCTAATACATCAAGAATGGGAAAATAGCGGATGCTCGCTACCAAGACAGCGCCGCAGCTGATCACAGCGATGGTCAAAACATTGACATTTACGCTGTTAAAGCTGGCAAACATCCTTCCCTGCAGCACTGTAAACTCATTCGGATCAATAATCATCTGCATAAATGACGAGAGGCTTTGAAACAGTGTCCCGACGATTAATCCGATTAACAGCAGGAAAAACACATTGCCTGCTTCGCGCCGCAGCAAAAACTTGAAGATTACCAGGGTAAATCCAACCATCAGGACTGCGGTAATCACAAAATTGAGATTGACATTGCGGACCAAAACACTTCCGGAACCAAAAAAGAACACAATTACTGTCTGCCACAGCATGTACAGTGAATCTAGTCCCATCACACTTGGCGTCAAGATCCGATTGTGGGTGATGGTTTGGAAGATAGTTGTGGATACGGCGATAGCAGCACCCGTAGTCACAATGGCAAGAATTCGGGGCAACCGCCTTGATAAAGCGTAATCCCAGTTGCGGGCATTTAAACCAATGGAAAGGTACAGGATGATGGTGACCGCAGCGATCAATCCCAGCAGTAAAAGTCGACGTTTATTACTCATTGCTCTCTCCTCCGCACCACTAAATACAAGAACATGATGCTTCCCACTACCCCGACGGTTAGACCGATGGGAATTTCATAAGGGAAGATGATGATGCGGCTGAAAATGTCGCAGACCAAAAGAAAAACCGCACCGAACAGAGCTGTTGTGATAATGGTGTTGCGCAGATTATCACCTTTGTAAAGTCCGACAATATTGGGAACAACCAGTCCTAAAAATGGGATTCGGCCCACAGTGATAATCACTAAAGCTGTAATCAGAGCCACGATCGTCACACCGGTATTGACAATGCGGTTGTAGTTTAAGGCAAGGTTTGTGGCAAAATCCTCCCCCATACCCGCAATGGTAAAGTGCTGCGCATATAAATATGCCACAATTAACAGCGGAATGCTTAAGTACAGCAGCTCGTAACGGCCTTTGATAATCATTGAGAAATTACCCATCATCCAGGTTGAGATATTCTGGACCAGCTCATAGCGGTACGCGATCACGGTAGTGATCGCATCGATAACGCCGCCCAACATGATCCCAATCAGCGGAACAAAAATAATGTTCTTCTGCTTGAGGTTTCTCATAATCCCCATAAACAGCAGTGTTCCAAGGAGGGCTGCGGCAAACGCGATCAGCATTTTTACCAGTGAACCTGATCCAGGAAATAAGATCAGTGCTAGTAAAACTCCAAATTTAGCGGCATCAACAGTGGTAGCAGTGGTCGGGGCCACGAACTTATTGCGGCTTAACTGCTGCATAATCACCCCGGCAATACTCATTCCCATCCCGGCGATAATAATCGCAACCACTCGGGGAATGCGGCTTAACAGGATAATATTGATTTCGCCGCTTATGAAATCTGCTGCTCCGATCATTACTGACGCTGCTGCTAAAAGTACCAGGATTATCAAAAGATAACTGTTTTTCATAGTGCACCTACCTAACCGCTGCTGTTAATTTCCTTTATCTACATTAGATTGAGAACGAGTCTCATTCTCGTCTTATGTTTATACTACCACCTGCTAAAGGAAAAATCAAGTAAAAACAGCATCGGCATAAAACGATAATTTAGTCAATATGTATTGGTATAGACAGACTAGGGAGGGACTGGAATGAGCCGCATCTATTTAACAGCTTTGATCGGGTTTCTGCTGGCAGCTGCCCTGGTGATTTTCCCCCAGGAAGCTTTTGCGGCATCACTGGAAGGCTTGAAATTGTGGCTTGAAGTGGTTCTGCCTGCCCTGCTCCCCTTCATGGTTATGGCCAGGCTTCTGATGGAATGGGGAGTTGTGCAGTTTATCGGGGCTTTACTGGAACCGGTGATGCGCCCCCTGTTCCGCATACCGGGTGCTAGTGCTTTTGCGGTGGCTTTAGGGTTAGCTTCAGGATATCCAATGGGAGCTAAGATTACCGCTGAGCTGCGCCGGGAAGAACTCTGCACCCAAATTGAAGCAGAGCGGCTGCTTTGCTTTGCTAACACAGCCGGCCCCCTCTTTATTGCCGGAGCGGTGAGTGTGGGCATGTTCGGACGCCCCGATTTAGCCGCAGTTTTATTTACCGCCCACTACCTCTCGGCCTTTATGGTGGGGATTTTAATGCGTTTTTACGGGAGCCGCGAACCGGTTAAACTCGAAAAAACAACAAAAAAACCTCTTTCCAAAGCTGTGCAGGCTCTGGTCGAGGCACGCAGAAAAAACAGCCGGCCATTTGGCGTTATGTTTTACGAGGCAGTATCGGGAGCTTTTACCTCACTGCTTTTTATTGGCGGCTGTATCACAGCATTTTCAGTTTTATCGCGCATCTTAGTGCTAACCGGCATTACACCTCTAGCCGCGGATCTGCTCGCCCCCATCCTATCCTGGTTTAGGATCAGCCGCGAGCTTACCGCAGCGGTGATCGCCGGAGTCTTGGAAATTGACATCGGCGCTTTAGCAATCAGTAAAAGCGGAGCACCAATCCGGCAGATGGTAACCGCTGTCAGCGCAGTGCTTGCCTGGAGCGGCCTTTCGGTCCATGCACAAGTAGCTGCCATGATCCACGGCACAGATATCAGAATGAAACCATATATTACTGCTCGTGTACTTCACGCTTTGTGCGCAGGGATAACAGCAGCCCTTGTTTATCCACCGCTGACCAGCATCTGGAGCCGTTTTAAACTTTCTGCTCCAGCATCTGCAGTCTACGCAGCTGCCCAACCATCCTTTATTGCCATCTTGGCCGTGTCGGCTAAAATGGCTGTGGCAGTCGGTATCCTGCTGTTTCTAACTGCAGTGGTTTTCTGCTTAATCAACCGCATTATCTTTGTGTGGATTGGACCAAAATCCTAACTTACTCAGCTGCGGCGGCAGCAGTATTCCGATTATCTTTCTGCAGTTCTTCCTGACCCCTAGCTACAACTTTGATAGTCTTATCCAGGGTTTCATGGAGCTCTGAAAGGACATTAAAGGCGTATTCTTCTGAGCCTTTAATCAGCTCCTGAGCCCGCTGATGCGCTTCCGCTAGAATCTGTTTTGCTTCCTGCTGGGCTTGACGGTAAATCTCACTTTCTTTCAGCATCCGCGCCGCCTGCTCCTTAGCTTGGGCAATAATTCGCTCTGCCCGCTGCTGTCCTTCGGAAATTACGCGATCCTTTTCTGTGGAAACCATTTCCGCCCGCTTAACCTCTTCGGGTACAGCGTTGCGGATTTTTTCAATTAATTCCAGCAGTTCATCCGAGTCTAATAGCACCCGCCCGGTCAAAGGAATTTCAGGAGCATTGTCAATAATGTCTTCTAATTTGTCGAGGAGAATAATCAAATTGATCCTGTTCAATTCAGCCTACTCCTTTCCACTGATTTCGTACTTGGCATATAAGCGTTCAGCAACAGCCGGCGAAACCCACTGGGAAACATCGCCGCCAAAGCTGGCAACTTCCTTAACAGCTGAAGAACTTAAGAACGAGTACTGGCTGCTGGTCATCATGAATACGGTCTCGATTTCTGGGGCAAGGTTGCGGTTCATAGCGGCCAGCTTAAACTCGTATTCAAAATCTGTGACAGCCCTTAACCCCCGCACAATCGCCAGCGCCTTTTTTTTCCGCGCGTAGTCCACTACCAAACCATCAAAACTTTCTACCGAAACATTAGTTAAATGTTTCACTGATTCTGCCAGCATTTCCAGGCGTTCTTCGGTGGTAAAGCAGGCTGTTTTACCGCGGTTCTGAAGTACTGCCACATACACATGCTCAAACAACTCGGACGCCCGCTCGATGATGTCTATATGTCCATATGTAACCGGATCAAAGCTGCCGGGACATACGCTAATTCTCACACTAATCCCCCTTGCTGCGATAAAATCCTAAAACTGTGTCTCCATATTTTTCTTCTCTTACTCGAACTAAGTTCAACGCAAATTGAGCAATTTCCTCTTTCTTTCCATATTCAGCGATCACTAATCCATCTTCTGCCAGCAGGCTGAATTGGCTGATAGCAGCTAAAGATTTTGCGACTAAGCCAGTTTGATAAGGCGGATCGACATAAATAAGATCAAACTTTGCACCCTGCCTGCCTAAAACAGCCGCTGCTTTCAGGGCATCATTGGTATACACTCGCGCTCGATCGACAAAACCTACTTCCTCAAGATTTGTCCTGATCATTTTCGTGCAGGCGCGGCTTTTATCAATAAAGACAGCTAGTTTTGCTCCTCGACTTAAAGCTTCAATCCCCATCCCGCCATTTCCGGCAAACAAATCTAAAAACACGGCATCGATCACCCGACTGCCGAGAATATTAAAGAGATTCTCTTTGACGCGATCAGTGGTTGGTCTAGTAGTGACACCGGGCACACTCTTTAGTTTTTGGCCCCGGGCACTGCCGGAGATTACCCGCACATTCATTCCTCCTAAAACTGGAAAAAAATACCGCAGTGATTTTTGAATATTTGATGGACATTCTACCACATAATAGCAGTGAAGAGATTGGCCCTCCCCAAAAGGCACAGGAAGTGCAACCATTGATTTGGTTCTATTCTTCCTCCGGTTTCTCCTCTCCCATAGGCAGCAGCTGTTACGGCTGCTGCCTTTTAACTTCTGCAGCCAGAATCGGATGGTTGTCCAAATCTGGATCTGCCAAAACGAGCTTGCGAGCTTCCCGGGCGGCAAGCTCAAGCAGAGGCTGATCCCGGACGATGTCGGCAAGCTTAAACCAGGGCTCCCCTGACTGCCTGGTTCCCAGCAGATCACCGGGACCCCGCAGTTTTAGATCCTCTTCCGCGATTTTAAGACCATCATTTGTATGCCTGATAATATCCAAGCGCTGTTTGGCATGATCGGTTTTCGGATCAGCAATGAGGAAGCAGTAGGCCTGCTGGTCCGCCCGGCCGACTCTCCCCCGCAGCTGGTGCAGCTGTGCCAGGCCGAACCGGTCAGCATTTTCTATAACCATTACTGTGGCTGAAGGCACATTCATGCCAACTTCGATCACCGTTGTGGAAATCAGCACATCGAGCTTTTTTTCGTAAAAGTCCTGCATCACTTCATCTTTAGCTTTTCCCATCTGGCCATGGACGAGTCCTACACGCACTTCAGCCAATTGGTGTTGAGTCAGCATTTCCATCTCCTGAATCGCTGCCCGCACATCGAGCTTGTCCGACTCTTCAACTAAAGGAAAGACTACAAAGGCCTGCTCGCCCGCTTTAACTCTTTTAACTACAAAGCGGTAGACATCATCCCGCTGATTAGGATGAATTAACCGTGTATCTATTGGCTTTCTGCCTTTGGGCAGATCACGAATAATCGTAGTGTTTAAATCTCCATAGAGAGTCAGTGCCAATGATCGCGGAATGGGTGTTGCGCTCATCACCAACAGATCAGCGCTGCCCTTCTCGCTTAACGCAGTCCGCTGGCGCACACCAAAGCGGTGCTGCTCATCAATAACAGCGAGGGTTAAATTAGCAAACTTGACTTCATCAGTGATCAGCGCATGGGTGCCCACGACCACCGCAAGCTCTCCCGATGCTAAGTCCTCCAGAATCTGCTCCCGCTGCTTGGCAGTGGTTTTGCCGATCAAAAGCGCAATCTTGACACCAAGCGGCCGAAAAGCAGCTTCCATCCGCTCAAACATCTGCCGAGCCAAAATCTCGGTCGGTACCATGATTGCTGCTTGGCCGCAGGAATCAACTGCTTTTAAGGTGGCATACTGAGCAATTACTGTTTTTCCGGAGCCCACATCGCCTTGAATTAACCGGCGCATCTGCAGCTTCGATTCCATATCCTCCCGCACATCTCTGATTGCCCGCATCTGCCCGGGAGTAAGCTCAAAAGGAAGCCCGGCTAAAAACGCTTGAGTTAACTTCCCATCAGGTTTATGGGCAATCGATTCCTTGATCTGGCTGCCGGCCCCCAAACTAAGGTGAAACAGGAAAAACTCTTCAAAAATAAGCCGCTTCCTAGCTTGAGCCAGCTCAGCATCATTCTTGGGAAAATGAATGGCTCGCACCGCCTGCTTTCGGCCCATAAACTGATCGAAAAGATGAGCAGGGAGGCACTCTTCCACCTGATCCAAGTATTTTAGGGCGAACTCAATCCACTCCAACCGCATCCGGTTAGTGATGCCGGCGACCAGCGGATAGACGGGAACTAAGCCTAAGTGTTTAGGCCGCGAGGTATAATACTCGCCGCTGGCTATCTCCGGACCATAGAAGCCCTGTTTTACCTGTCCATATACCCACAGTTCGCCTACCCTAGCGAGCTGCTGATACTGGTAGCTTGGGCCGCGGCGGTATGGCACCGTGAACCAGCTTAATGTTAGAGCTTTGTGGCTGCCTAGCAGCCGGGCTTGAATTAAGCGGCGCCTGCTGCGCACCTCTCGCTCATTAAGATCGATCAGCCGGCCGTAAAACAAGCCTTCGCTGCCGATTTCCGCCTGGTCTGGGCTGATTACTTTTGTGAAATCCTTATAAGTGCGGGGATAACTGTGGAGCACATCGGCAATCGTTTCGAGATTCAACTTGGCTGCCAGTTTGGCCTTGGCTTTACCTACTCCTGGTAATACCGTGATTGGATGTGTTAACATTGCCCACCTCCATTACAGCCAAAACCCCTAGGTTTCCCCAGGGGTCTAATCTTACATTGAATACCACATCAGAGCGACTGTACCGGGTCCGGCGTGCACTCCAATAGTGGGTCCAACCAGTTCTACAATTAAATCATAATTGGAAAACTCTTCTCTAATTTTATCTATTACCCGCTGAGCTTCCTCCATTGTATTACCATGAGACAGCCCAATGCGGATTTTCTGTCCTGGTCTCGCTTTAGCGTAATCGCTTAGCAGATCATAGATTTTTCTTACAGCTTTCGCTTTGCCGCGCACTTTATCGAAGGGAGTAACGATGCCATTTTCCAGCGTTAACACCGGCTTGATGTTCAACAGAGAACCAACCAATGCTGACGCAGCGCCAATCCGGCCGTTGCGCCGCAGATACTCCAGCGTGTCAACTACAAAGTAGACATTGAGCTCATCGATTACCCGCTCTGCCAGTTCAACCGCTTCCTGAACCGATGCTCCGTTTTGAACTGCTTCTGCAACTGCTACTACTACCAGTCCAATCCCCATCGATGCTGCTTTGGTATCAATCACATGAATCTTGCGATCCTCAACCATAGTTGTTGCCAAAACAGCTGATTGGTAAGTGCCGCTTAACTTGCTGCTTAAATGGATCGAGATAATCTCGTCGCCTGGTTCAGAAATCTCTTCATAACACTTAACAAAATCCGCGGGAGAGGGTTGGCAGGTACTGGGCAGATCGGCCGATTCGGCCAGCCGCTGATAGAACTGCTCTGCGCTCAGCTCCACACCATCGCGGTAGATTTCCTCGCCAAACTGAATGCTTAAAGGGACTACATGAATATTGTACTGTTCCTTCGTCGATTTCGGTAAATCACTGCCGCTATCGGTTACAATATGGATTCTTGGCATAGCTGATACCTCCCTTTTTTACTCCACTGACATGATGTAATAGTACAGTGGTTGACCTCCATGGTACAGCTCCACTTCGCAAAAGTCAAATTTGGCCTCAACTTCTGCCTTGAACTCCTCAGCTGCCTGCATATCCTGATCATTTCCTACATAAATGCTGATCAGGGATGAATCATCGTCAACAAGTTTTTCCAGCAGTTCAAGTCCAACCGCTGTAAGTGAACGTCCGGCTGTCACGATTTTACCTTCAGCCAGTCCGATATAATCCTGTTCCTCAATATCCAACTCGCCCGCTTTAGTGGAGCGAACTGCAAAAGTAATCTCACCGGAGCGGACATTGGCAATCTCCGCTTCCATTGACTCGAGATTTTCTTCTGCATCGCAGTGCTCTGCAAAGCCAACCATGGCAGCAATACCCTGGGGAATTGTCTTGGTAGGAATCACTTCCACCCTCTTCTCACACAGCTCTTTGGCCTGATTGGCTGAAAAAATCACGTTTTTATTGTTGGGCAGAATGATCACTGTTTCGGCATTGATCTCTTCCACAGCGCGAACGATTTCTTCCGTGCTGGGATTCATGGTCTGCCCGCCGTGAATGATATAGTCTACACCAAGGCTGGTAAAAATCTCCGTCAAACCGTCACCGGGTACAACAGCCACAATACCGATGGGTTTCGGCTCACTCTGAGCATTAGCTGCGGAGTTAACTTTATTGAGCGGAAATGAAACCACATTACTGCTGTGATTGTCCTCGGTTTCGGTTATCGTTTCGTTCTGAAGCTTCATATTATCGATGGCGATCTCAGTCAAATCACCAAGCTGACTGCAGTATTCCAATACTTTTCCAGGATGGTCGGTGTGAATGTGTACCTTAACTACCAATTCATCGCCAACTACCAGCATGGATTCGCCCTGGGGTTCGAGGGTCTTTTTGATCTCCTCGACCTTAAGATTGCTGCCTTTAATGATAAACTCGGTGCAGTACTTGTTAACCAGCACCCCATCGATTCGGGTAATGCCTTCCTGCGGCTGCACAACAGCTGCAGCTGGTTTTTCCGTGACTGTTTTTAAATCGAGTTCGCCGATTAACGCTTTATACGCTCCCTCCAGCGCTAAAAGCAGGCCTTTGCCGCCAGCGTCCACTACACCGGCTTCTTTCAGTACCGGCAGAATGTTGGGAGTGTTAGCTAGGGCTTTTGCACCAGCTTCAACACCGATTCCCCACACCTCAACCGGCGACAACTCCTCGTTTTGAACAGCTTCCATACATGCTTCAGCAACAGCGCGTCCGACAGTAAGCATGGTGCCTTCTACCGGCTTCATCACCGCTTTATAAGTTGTTTTAGCAGCCTGGTTGAATGCTTGGGCAAGCTGAGGGCCGTTCGCTGTTTGGAGATTGGCTAAACCATCGCTGAATCCACGAAAATATTGGGATAAAATTACACCGCTGTTGCCTCTGGCACCCATCAGCGAACCGCGGGCGATGGTGGATGCAACCTTAGAAACAGTATCGGTTTCTAAATTATCTAAATCGCGAACAGCAGCCTTTAAGGTCAATGCCATGTTAGTGCCTGTATCTCCATCCGGAACTGGAAACACATTGAGAGCATTGACTTCTTCTTTATGATCATCCAACACCTGCGCCGCCGCTGTAATAATCCTTTTGAGTTCTACCCCATTTAGTACTTGCAATTTCTTATCCTCCTGCTCACTTTCGTTTCGCATCTGTTACTCTAACACCCTGCACGCGAATATCAATGCTGACTACCTGCAGTCCCAGCGTGTTTTCAACAGCATACTTGACCCGCTCTTGGATGTTGCGGGCCACTTCAGAGATTTTCACTCCGTATTCCACCACAATATAAAGTGTAACACTCACTTTATCATCTTCAATATACTGAACATCAACGCCGCGCTCATAGTAATCTTTGCGCAGCAGATCAGTGATTCCATCCTGCACATTGCGGGAGGCCATTCCAACCAATCCATAACACTCCATGGCTGCTACTCCGCAGATAACAGCAATGACCTCTTCGCTGATATTGATTGTTCCGAGTTCAGTCTGAATCTTTTGGGTCATCAACAATATCCCCCCTAAATTTACCAAAGCAATTTTATACTAGCTTCATTTTATCCGTTATGAGTGTAATTGTAAAGTATTTTTAGCTTGCAAACTGAGATTCGCTGTGCTACAATGAATAACAGTGGCGTTTTATGCACAGGGAACGAAGAGTTAAAGGGGGTTAACGCTATGGCAAGAAAATGTATTGTTTGTGACAAAGGTACTGCATTTGGCAACACACGCAGTCATGCAATGAATAAGAATCGCCGCACATGGAAACCAAATCTTCAAAAAATCCGTGTGATGATTAAAGGGGTTCCCCGGCGTGCCTATGTCTGTACTCGATGCATTAAAAGCAACAAAATCGAGAGAGTCATTTAACCCCTTAGCTAAAATTGAGATCGAAACCCCAGGTAAGCGTTATTACCTGGGGTTTTTCAATTCAACCACTGCTATGAGAATTCCCGATGTACAGCTTATTTGTATGCATTTTTCCACCGTTTTATTACCGATCGTCCATGTGCTTCCTTTAGCCACTACCGCATCCCGCAGCGGATAATACAATCCCTTAGTAGTAACACCCGCTGCAGTTTCACTGAGGGGTACCAATGAGATGCGGCTATCAGTTGGCAGCTCAAGCTTTAGCTCGCCCTTAACTGTATAGATGCGGGCTGAATTGGTGATGATCTCAGCCTGGATCTGTTTTTGTGCTAAAAGATACAAAAGTTCCAGATTGCCCAAGCTGTGGCTGATGCTGCCGCCCCACGCTCCGGTAAGGATAATCTCGTCGACGCCGCGGGCGAGGGCAAAATCCACCGCCAGCTCCAGATCAGTTTGATCTTTCTCTACCGGAAAGCGAATAATCCTGTCTGCCGGCAGATCAATCTGCTCTCTACCAAGGTCCAGGGAATCAAAATCACCAAGGAGATAATCGGGGGTCAAGCCCCACTGATATGCTTGCTTCAGACCTCCGTCAGCAGCGATGACCAGGGTATCCTTTGCGATAATTGGTGCTTCCCCAGGTACATCTTCCCCGGATCCGATAATCACAGCCCGCTTGAATTTATCTTCCATTTTGGTCAACCTCAACCAGATCCCTCCGGGTTAAAAGAAACATTACCACAACCAGGGTTACAATCATTTCCGGCAGCAGATAGGCTGCGTTGTAGGTCAAGCTGTACCACCACTGATTCATCCCTTCCGGCGCATAGATTCCGAAGAAGATCTTGCCCGACAGCACATGCACCAGAAAGCGCAGTCCGAACACGAAACAGACCGCTGCCGCGTTGCCGATCAGATCTTTCCGTGTCTTTCCGTATTTTACCCACAGTCCCACTAAACCAATTACGGTAAACGCAACTGGGTAGTCCAGGATGTGCTGAACCGGATCAACATAAAAGCTGGGATTAAGCATGCTTTTCAAAACACCGAAAAGCAGTCCACCCAGAAGTCCTACCTTCGGTCCCCTTCTCACTGCCAGCAGCACAATGGGAACCATCTGCAGAGAAACCGATCCTCCCTGCGGCATTTGAAAAAACTTGATGTATGAGAGAACGATTGCCAAAGCTACGGCAATAGCTGTCTCAACCTGTACACTGATACTGAATCGCTTCACATTAATCCCTCCTAAAAAATGGTAAAAAAATAACCGCAGCCGTGAAGCCGCAGTTTCCAAAATTACTTTCTATCCAGGCATCACCGCTTCCCTCCGCAAGAATTACCTTGACAGGTTCCAAGGGTTGCAGCCTTGCGCTGCTCTCAGCTGTATCCAGCACCCCCAGCGGAATATTAAGTTTCACGCCTATATTATTCTCTAGATCATGCAGAATTCCTGCTTTAATTTTTATTTACCTAAAATAATAGACGCCAACCATCCCGGTCGGCGCCTAGTGCTACTACTTTCGACACAGCCCCAGAGTGCCCACATAGCCAACGAAGCTGCGCTAATATGGGAATCAGACTTGCAGCGGAGGTGCTACTGCTATCTATCCGCTTGGGTTAAAGGAGTCCCATATCCACACCCAAGAGAAGAGATGTGCTAGACAGATAGCGTCTATGTGGTAATCGATCTCACTTCTTTGGGTGCAAGTCCTTGGGTTAGTATTGAGAATGTACATGCATCACCGCCTTTCTGTGCAATTTCTGCAACTTCGCCGACTACTCTGTTAGAGCCGCAACACTATTATAAAACAAACTTTCTGATATGTCAACCTTATTTCGGATAACTTTACATTATACCGGATAAATTAAAAACCGCACATTACTGTGCGGCTCGCAGCTGGTCAATATAAGCGGCTGGATCATCAGCGTGAAAGACAGCTGACCCGGCCACAATGGTGTCGGCACCAGCCTCCACAATCCTGCCGATATTCTCTAAACTGATTCCACCATCCACCTGCAGCCTGATCGTTCGTTCCCCGATTAGGCTCCGGGCGTCGCGAATTTTCTGGTACATGCTGGGAATAAACTGCTGCCCTCCATATCCGGGGTTAACAGTCATTACTAAAATCAGATCCAAATCATCCAGCACATACTCCAATCCAGAGACAGGTGTGTGGGGATTAAGGGCTACACCTGCCCTAACCCCTTCCGCCCTGATTTTACTCAAAGTACGCTGCAGATGGGTGCAGGTTTCATAATGAACAGTAATAAATCCTGGCTGCATGGGCAGCAGAACATCAAGATAATCCTCGGGATTGGTCACCATCAAGTGCACATCCAACGGAATCTCAACAACGGTTTGAACAGCCTTAACAATCATCGGACCAAAACTGAGATTGGGCACATAATGGCCGTCCATAATATCAATATGAATATAATCAGCGTTTTTAACCCGCTCCAGCTCAGCTCCTAACTGGGTAAAATCTGCGGCAAGAATTGATGGACATACTGCGATTCTCTCCATTCTGCTCACCTCATCTGCTCTATTTCTTCCAGCAGTGTTAGGTAATTCTGATAGCGCAGCTTGGAAATCTTACCAGAATTAACCAACTCTGTTACAGCGCAATCCGGCTCCTTGACATGCATGCAGCCTCTAAACTTGCAGTCGAACGATGCTTCGTAGAACTCAGGAAAATACTGCTGCAGTTCTTGGGGCTTGATCCCAGTTAGACTCAGCTGAGAGAATCCGGGTGTATCAGCAACAAGTCCGCCAAATGAAAGCTGAATCAGCTCTACCTGTCTGGTTGTATGCTTTCCCCTTCTTAACTTAGCGCTGATCGCTCCCACGGCCAGTTCGAGCCCTGACTCGATCTTATTCAGCAGTGAAGATTTGCCGACCCCTGACGGACCGGCAAAAGTGCTGACCCGATCTTTAAGCAGCGTTCTCAGCTCTTCGATTCCCTCTCCCGCAGCAGCGCTGGTAATCACAACTGGATAGCCCGCAGCCCGGTAAATCTCAATAATATCTAAATACCCCTCAATCTCATCAATCAGGTCACTCTTGTTGAAGCAGATTACCGGCTCTAAGCCGTTCGCTTCAATCAAAACTAACAGCCGGTCTAAAAACAGCCAATCCGGTTTAGGATCGGAGCAGGCCAGCACAACTACAGCCTGGTCCACATTGGCGATGGCAGGACGAACCAGCTCATTCTTTCGGGGCAGGATCTCTTCAATCACGCCCTCTTCATCATTGAGAGGTGTCACTTCCACCCAATCGCCAACCAGCACTCTATCCATGGTAAGGCGGAGTCTTCCCCTCAGCTTGCACCGGATCACCTTCGCATCCCGTGTGAGCACATCATAGAAGCCTCCGATTCCACGCACAATGATATTATTCTGCATAGCATCACTCCACTAGATCGCGATCAATAAATAATCTGCCTCCAATATATACCTGCACCCGGGCATTATTTCCTCTACCACGAGCGGTGTAGGTAAAACTGGTATCACCCTTATGAATCTCTCGATAAACTTCGCGAGCGCCAAAATCATCGACGATAATAATCGCTACTTCCTGGTCGCGCCCTTCCGGAACATAGATATTGATTACTTCTTCATGCCAATCATCACCGGTAGTCCAATGCAGGATACCTTCGCTGTCCGGTCTGCCGCTGGTAGGCAGACCTTGGGAGTAGACCAGATCTACCGTCCAGCCCACTTCTACCTCGGTGCGGGGCGGCGGATTCTGCTCGATAACCAGATCCTTAGGAACGGTAGTGCTGTACTCCTGGATCAAGAGTCCTTCTTTAAGACCAAGCTCCGCAAGCTGCTGGCGGACATCGTTAATGTTTTGCCCGCGGAAATCAGGCAGCATAATCAATGGAGCTTCGTCAATACTTTGGCTGATAATCAGATCAATCGGAGTTCCTAAAGCTGTATGTTCCCCCGGCTCCGGTATTTGACCGATAACCGTATTGACCGGATGTTCATCAGTGGGTTGGTAGCTGATTTCACCCAGAGTGAATCCGAACTGGGTGAGGAATACCTGGGCTTCCCGATTGGACATTCCTATTACGCTGGGCATATCCACAAACTCCGGACCCTTGCTCACCCGCACGTAAACAAATTGATTTTCTTTTTTCATCCGGTTCGCCCGGGGATCCTGACTGATCACTGTCCCTTTCGGAAACTCGTTATCAAACACCTCGATTTCTACTGCCATCTTCAGATTCCGCTGATTTAGCAGTCTTTCTGCTTCTTCCACACTTAAACCGGTAACATCAGGTACCTGCACATCGTCGGGAAACAGTACCCGGGGAATGAACTCAATAATACCGTAAACCATAACGGACAGAACAAGTAAGGACAGTAAAACTAGCGGTAAACGGTTCTTCTGCTTGCTTTTCTTTTTTCTGCTGCTCATCTTCCTGCTGGCACGGGCCAAATCATCTTCCTCCTCCCTCTCGTCTGGTGCAATCTGATCCGGATCTATTACAAACTTCTGGGTCTTCTCAATACCAGCATTAAATTCCAGTTTCTCTAAAGCGCGGCTTAATTCCTGTGCTGATTGAAATCGCTCTTCCGGCTTCTTCGCCAGCAGTTTCAGAATTATCCGCTCCAGATCCGCTGGAATATCAGGATTAAGCTGTGACGGAGGTTTGGGAAGATCTTGGATGTGCTTTAAAGCGGTGGATATGGGCGTATCAGCTCGAAAAGGCACTCTGCCGGTGAGCATTTCATACATCACAATACCTAAAGAATATAAATCAGATAAATGATCCACCTTAGTACCCCGAGCCTGCTCTGGTGAAAAATACAGCACAGAGCCCAGCACAACTCCGGTTTGAGTAATGCTCATGGATGATACGGCGGCAATGCCGAAATCAGTGACTTTCACCTGGTTATCTCCGGTGATCAAGATATTATGCGGCTTAATATCTCGATGCACTATTTTATACTTATGGGCATGCGCCAGGGCTGAACAAATCTGCAGCACAATTTTCACAGCATAATCAGGACTCAGGCGTTCCTGCTCCCTGATAATCTCGCTTAAGTTTTTCCCTTCCACATACTCCATCACGATGAATGGAGTCTCATTGACGGTGCCAACATCATAGACATTGACCACATTGGGATGGGACAAACTGGCAGCCGCTTGAGCTTCGCGGTGAAAGCGCTCAAGAAACTCCCGATCATTGGCATACTGCTCCCTAAGCACCTTGACCGCCACTAAGCGATTCAAAAGTGTGTCCTTAGCGCTGTAGACCAGGGACATGCCTCCATCGCCGATTTTAGCTACGATTTCATATCTATTTGAAAGTACTTCGCCAATCATGGTATCAACCTTTCGTTAAAGCCTGTTCAGCCAAGCGGCCATAACCTCTCGGGCTATCTGAGCTGCCAGCCCTCCGCCTTGACCTCCATGTTCGACAACCACCGCCACTGCAATTTCCGGGTAATCCGCCGGGGCAAACCCTACAAACCAAGAATGATCTTGCCCGTGGGGATTTTCCGCTGTTCCCGTCTTGCCCGCGACAGTGATTCCAGGAATGCGGGCTGCCTGACCGGTGCCCGAGTTGACACATTCCACCATCGCGTCTCGCAACAGCCCTGCAGTTAACCCAGTTATCACCTGGCTCTTCACCCGCGGCCGGTAGATTCTTCTGGTCAGCCAGCTGCCTGTTAAAGATCCAACCCAATAAGGCTCCATGCCCATCCCCCGATTGGCAATGGCGCCGATGGCAGCAGCCATCTGCAGCGGACTCACTGCAATACTGCCCTGGCCGATGCCCAGCTGTGCCCAGCCATAATCGCTCAGCTGTGGTTCGGGCAGATTGCCCGGAGCTGTTCCCAAGCCGAACATCCTCAGATACTCTAAGCCTTCAGCCTTTAAGAGCACTGCCAGCTCAGCGAACACTGTATTTGAGGAAAGGCTTAAAGCCTGCTGAGTTGTAATCGAACCAAAGCTGCGGCGGTTAAAGTTCTGAATGCTCTGCTCGCCAAACTCGATCAAGCCCTGGTCCTGCCAGAACTGCTCCGGCGCCGCCGCTTTAGTCTGGTACGCAGCCGCCAACCACAGCGGTTTTATACTTGAACCGGGTGGATAGGCTCCACTTACCGCCCGATTAAAAAATGGGCTGTGGGGATCTTTTTGAAACTGCTCCCAAGCTTGATCAAGCTGATTCGGATCAATATAAGGCGCAGCATATAATGCCAACACTTCACCTGTCTGGGGATTGATCGCCACTACAGCGCCTTGATGGGGTTTAAATAATCCATCAATTAAGGCCTGCAGCTCGGCATCAACAGTGAGGTACAAATCTTGTCTGCTGCTTAACTGGCGGTTATATGCCGATTCCAGACCGGTAATCCCATAGCGGGGATGGAAATAGCCAATTAGATGAACCAGACTGGGGTGACCGTGGTATATCCTCCGTAAAGTTTCGCTATCGGTACTGACTAAAGCTGTGCCGTTGCGGTCATAAATAGTTCCCCGTTCCGTTTTAAATACCATCAGCCCTTTTGGATTTTGCGGATGATTGTCCAGATCCGGACGCAGCACCTGCCAGTAGATTAGTCCGCTCAATAAAACTGCAAATAAAAGCACAGTTAAATTTAAGACCAGCCTTGGATTGCGCTTTTCTCTAAGTTTCCCCTCGTCCTGCTTCGGATCTGATCCTGATCCAAGCTTCGTCAATATGCCTAACAAACACATATTTGCGATCAGCGAAGTAGTTCCATAGCTGATAAAAGGCAGGGTCATACCACTTAGAGGTATTACCTTGAGAATCCCACCACTGACAATAAACACCTGGTATCCCCAGATTAATACGATTCCGATCGCCAGAATATGGCTTCTGCCTTTAAGTTTCTTGGCCGACTTTAAACCAAAAAACAACAGCAGCAGGTAAATCAGCAAAATTACCACAGTTCCGATCAAACCAAGTTCTTCACTGATCAGCGCAAAAATATAATCGGTGTGCACAGCCGGCAGATCCGTTCCTAATCCGAAACCCAGACCCCTACCGAACAAACCGCCGTTATGAACTGCAAATAAGCCCAGAACAATTTGATAGCCCGCACCGGTAGAATCAACCCAAGGATCCACCCATACCAGAAAGCGGCGGCGGATATGGGGAAAACCAAACCAAGCCAGCACTACTCCCCCGCCTGCTGCCAATAGATAAATCAAAACCAAGTACCAGTTAAAATTGATATATAAAGCCAAAGTCACAAACAAGCCGAAGAATAAGAGCGCTGGACCTAAATCGCGCTGGACCGCCAAGAACAAAAATACACCGGCCATCAGCACCAGCAACGGACCCCAATACTTCAACTGCGGCCAGCGCCGGTTTAACCGCAGCAGTTCTTCATGATCATAAAAATAACCTGCGAGAAATAACAGCAGTAAAATCCGGACTGTTTCAACCGGCTGAAATCTAATTGATCCGATCTGCAGCCACGCCTTAGCGCCTCCTGCTGTTTCGCCGAAGATAAGAGTTACTAGAAGCAGGAGCAGGGCTGCGCTACCGCTGATATATTTATATTTAAAATCATGCCAATTAACCAAGAGACAGGCCGAAAAACCGATAAACCCAAGCAAAATACCGCACCATTGATTTAGAGCTAAAACCGGGTCGATGCGGAAAATAAACAACCATCCAATCATCAGGAGCAGTCCGCAGCAGACCAATCCATCCACCGGCAGCTTGCGTTTATTAAGGAAAATCACAAACACTGTCCAAACTGCCCAGATTGAAGCCAACTGCCACCAAGACGCAAACGATCTTATCTGCGTCAGCCATAAAAAAGCAGCAAAACTCAGCGCTCCCAGCTCTAAGCAAGCTTTGATCGGCCAGCTCAAATTGTTCACCCCTTAGGGGATCTTGATTATTATTACAGTAATATTATCAGGCCCACCTTTTTCATTGGCCAGAGCAACCAGTTTCTGTGCCGCTTCCTCTGGACTGTAATCCTTTAAAATATCAGCAATTACCGCATCTTCCACTACATCAGTTAGACCATCGGTGCAGAGCAGCACTAGATCTGCAGAATTAAGCGTTCGGGTAAAAGTCTCAATCTCAATCTCACCGATGCCTAAGGCCTGAGTCACCACATGGCGGTGGGGGTGGTTAACAGCGTCATCTTTTGATAAATTGCCGTTGCGGATCAGCTCACCCACTAAAGAATGATCAGAGGTAACCTGCTCCAGCTTACCGTTTGTTAACACATAGGCGCGGCTGTCGCCCACATGGCCGATATACAGCTGATACTCTCCCTGCTCTTCAGCTATATAGGCAAGAGTGACAGTCGTTCCCATTCCGCTGTAATCTGGAGTCTGAGCTTCTGTCTGGACCACACGGTGAGCTTTTGTAATGGCACCCAAAACGGCCTCTAAAGGCTCCTCCTCATTAAATCTGTAATCTTTAAATACATCAACAGCCAGCTGCGACGCCACTTCCCCCGCCTGGTGCCCTCCCATGCCATCGCAGACCGCAAAGACATGTTCAGATATCCAGTAGGCATCTTCGTTGTGGTCCCTCACTAATCCATTGCTTGTTGCTGCTCCCACTCGCACGCTTCTCACCTCGTATCAGTCGAACTCCTTAAGCATCGCCTTTACCATCCGGATGCCAAAACTCAAGAGCCAAAGCACAATTATCACTTTGATTAAACTCTGAAGCAGACTCACCTTATTCACCATCCTGAAAAATGATGGTGGTAGTTCCGACTCGGATCTGATCTCCACTTTGTAATACCTGCTCACCAATCCGCTGGTTATTGACAAAAGTGCCATTAGTACTTTCGTTATCGATAAGTTTCCACTGTCCGTCCACCGACTCCAGCCAGGCGTGGACTCGGCTCACGTTCTGATCTTTAATAACGATATCGCATTTGTGGCTTCGGCCGAGGCTCTGCCGTCCACCGCTTAATGAATGGACATACTCATGTTCATGGTTCTCAATGACTAGATGAGCCTGCTTTTTGATCTTATCTGGAATACTAAAGATCTGCGTGTGACCAAAATCAGCCTGGGGTGCGGTTACCGAAAACTCACCGGTCTCACTTTCACTCTGTTCTAAAAAACCAGCCTCGATACGGATCGCACCCAAATCCAAATCAGGATCTGCCGTGAAATTGATCCATAAATTGCCAATAAAGCTTAAGTTTTCTTTTTCGGCTTTTTGCTGTAAAACTCCTTTTAATTCCTGAGCAAGAGTCTGCTTTAGGGACTCAAATTCAATCAGCTGATTAGGATTGAGATAAATCTGATACTGATTCGGCACATAAGTCTTAGCAATGCTGACACGTTTATTGCCTTCCATAACTTTTAAAAGTTTCCTGCCGATCTCGATCGGCTGAATGGGACTGGGATTATTTCTGCGAAATACTCCTTCCAGTAAATTTTCAATCAGATCCTCAATACGGTCAAGAATCTTCATCAAGATCCTCCCTAGTTGACTGTTTTAGCTGTCCGCAGGCCGCGTCAATATCGGTGCCGCGCTCTCGGCGGATGCTGGTGGGGATTTGGTAATCACTCAACAGATTCATAAAACCTTCCGTAACTTGCTGCGGGGGCCGCTCATACCCGGCAGAGACAGGATTTACCGGAATTAGATTGACATGGCAGTTTAAACCTGACATTAAATCTGCCAAATTTTTGGCATCAGCCGGGCTGTCATTAAAGCCGGCAATCAGGGCATACTCAAAAGTAATCCGCCTGCCTGTTTTATCGCAATAGTAGCGGCAGGCTTCCATCAGCTCGGCCAGAGAGTAAGCTCTGGCTATGGGCATGATGCTCCTACGCTTCTCATCATCAGCAGCGTGGAGGGAAACCGCTAGGCCTACTTGATCGTTTTCATTGGCCAACCGGTAAATCTTAGGTACGAGCCCGCAGGTGGAAATGGTAAACCGCCTCCACCCCAGGTTCATTCCCGCGTTGGAGTTAAGAATTGAGATCGCTTCCATCACCTTGTCATAATTGTGAAAGGGTTCGCCCATACCCATAAAGACAATATTCGTTATTTCGCCCCAATCCCTGCTGATGAACTCAATTTGGCGGCAGATCTCACCGCTGGTGAGGTTGCGATCAAAGCCGGCCTTACCTGTAGCGCAGAAGGTGCAGCCCATGGCGCAGCCAACCTGACAGGATACGCAGATGGTCCTGCGGGACTGCTCTGGAATCATCACCGCTTCAATGGTCCGCCCATCATAGAGCCTAAACAGGTACTTAACTGTGCCATCGCGGCTCACCTGCTTGATCACCTGATCCATCACAGTAAAACGAAACCGCTCCTGAAGATACTCTTTAAGATCTTTTGGCAGGTTGCTCATCAGGTCCAGATCATTAATTCCATGCTTGTGAATCCATTGGAAAATCTGCACGGCGCGAAACCGCGGAAACTGATCTTCCCCGATAATTGTCTGCAAATTATCTAATGTGAGACTATTGATCTCTAGTTTATCCCGTTTTTGCACAATCTTTCCTCCTATATCCCATCGGATAGAGCTGCTGCCGAGAGGTTAATCTACTTAATGAGGTGATGTCATGCATAAAAGCAGCAAGGTCCACTTTCTGACCGCCTATGTAGAATACCTACTAACCAGCGGTATCCGTTCTGAAGAATACTACGTCGGCGATGCCAGCCGCTTCCTTCGCTATCTTTTAGCCAATATTACTGAGGCAGATGTAATCAACTTCATCAATCATTCTGCCCAATCAACTTCTTATAAAAACCGTCTGCGCAGAACACTCCGGAAGTTCTTTGTCTTCGGCAGCGAAGTACTGGCAATCGAAAATCTTTCCCTAATATTAAAAAAAACCAGATGATTGCTCATCCAGTTTTTAATCATGGTCGGGGCGACACGATTTGAACGTGCGACCTTCGCGTCCCGAACGCGACGCTCTACCAAGCTGAGCCACGCCCCGTATGCTTACTTGTTTAGTATAACCCTTAAGCTGGAAATTGTCAACCATAATTTTTTATTCCAGCTGAAGATTATACTCCACACAGACACAGCCGGAGCGGGACTCAGAAGTGATTTACATCGCGGCAACAGCTATTTCTTCTGCCAGTTTTGCAATTACTAACGAATTGGTGGGCACCCTTTCCCCTCGATGAGTGCCGCATAACTCGCTTATGTATTCGGTGTTGCCGTTTTCCCACGCAGCTACTACAGCGTTGCGGATCGCGGCTTCCACGCCTCCAATCGTTGCATTATATTTGTCTGCAAGGGCCGGATAAATTTCTTTGGTAAGGGCTCCCCCGACATAGCCGCGGCTCTGGCACATCAGCACCGCATCCCGCAGATAAGTAAATCCTTTAAAATGCGGTGGGATCCCCATTTCATGTAAGAGCTTAACAATGCGCTTTTCCGGCAACTCGCGCACCGGCCTATGATACTTTCCATGATCTTGATGGCTGATTTCCCGGCCAGTTTCCGGACCCTCCTGTGTAAATTCACGGATTCTTTCTGCAAGTAGGGCTAGGCTAAAGGGTTTGACTATAAAGTAATCGACACCTAGTTCGGTGAGACGGGACAGGAGTTCGTCGCGGCTGAAAGCAGTTAGGACAATAATCCTCGGGCGAGGATCTAAATCCATTGTTTCCATCCGCTCTAAAACACCAATTCCATCAAGATGCGGCATGGTAATATCTAAAATCATTACATCCGGCCGCAGTTCAGTCAGCTTGACCAAAGCCTCTTCCCCATCATAAGCAACTCCGACCGTTTCCATATCTGGCTGACTGTCGAAAAATTCCGCCAATATACTGCACAATTCGACATTATTATCAACAACCAAGATCCGCATCATTTTAATTTTCCCTCATCCCTTCATCCCCTTCTCCTCTCTAAAGATAGTAATTTTTCAATTCGCCACAAAATTACACTTTCCTGCTCAAAATAGATTGTTTGCTATTTTACATATAAAGAACCCGTCAATACCATAAACAAATGGAAGAATGGTGAGCATTCCCTCGGTTTGGGAAGGTGGAAACCATTCCGGAAGGGGCGATAACTGAAAAGAGGGATATTTTTCTAATAACCAGGCGATCATGTCTTCATTTTCTTCAGGTTCTAATGTACATGTGGAATAAACTAAGATTCCTCCTGGTTTTACCAATCTGGCGGCATTTCCCAAAATTTTGCGCTGAATCTCAGCCAGATCGAAGATATTCTGCTCCGTTTTATGCCAGCGGGCATCAGGTTTATGGCGCAGAACACCCAATCCGGAGCAGGGGGCATCAACCAAGACTCGGTCTGCCTGAGGAAGCTCAATCCCAGCGGCATCGCCTACTCTAATATCAATAATGGAGACACCCAATCGCTCGGCATTATTCCGAATCAGACCTGTCTTAGCTTCAGTTTGGTCAACAGCTAAAACTCGGCCTTCATTGTCCATCAGTTGAGCCAAATGGGTGCTTTTTCCGCCAGGAGCGGCGCACAGATCATAGACAGTCTCACCCGGTCGGGGACCCAAGGCGTGGGCGGCCAAAGCAGAGCTTTCGTTTTGGATGTAGTAGTACCCCGCTTGGAAATATGGCTCACTCGCTAGATCAATGCTTTTATCACAGATCAAAACATCTGGCGCGAACTGCGCGGGAACCGCATTGATCCCCCGCTCCAAAAAATAGGCTTTCAGCTCATCTCGAGTAATCTTAAGCGTATTTACCCGGACATGGAATTTGGGATTAAGATTATTAGTTTCGCAGAGCTTGATGGAATCAAGTTCTCCCCAGCGCTTGACCCAGCGCTTGACCATCCACTCGGGATGGGAGTACTTAACCGCGATGTGCCGCACGGGATCCGCCTCTAAACTAGGAAAATCTATCTCGCTGCGCTTTCTAATCAGATTGCGAAGCACAGCGTTAACAAAGCCTCCGGCACCCCGCCGCTCTTTTTTGGGAATCAGCTTCACGCTTTCGTTAACGGCAGCTGCAGGCGGAATCCGATCCAGATACTCGAGCTGGTAAGCACCCAGCCGGAGAATAGAGCGGATATTAGGCTGCAGCTGATCCACTCTGCGGCGGCTTACTTTGTTCAAGAGATAATCAAGGCTTTTCTGCATTCTCACAGTGCCGTAGGCAATTTCAGCCGCTAATGCCTTGTCCAGCTCCGAAAGATGGTATTCTCCAAACACTTGATTCAAGGCATCACTGATAAAAGCTCCGTTTTCGACCATCAGTAGTACATCTAAAGCTGCTTTCCGTGGATTTAGTTTGCTGTTCATTGGTACACACCTCAAAAAAACCGGCGATTAGCTCGCCGGCTGATTTATCGTTCTCTTGCGTTGCGCAGCACCAGCAGCCGAAGCAGCTGCATTGCTGAAACAGCTACTGCCGCCACATAGGTTAAAGCGGCTGCGGACAGTACTTCCTTTGCTTTAGGCCGCTCGGCCTGGGTAATAAACCCTGCTTCCGTCAGCATATTCAGTGCCCGCCGCGATGCGTTAAACTCAACAGGCAGAGTAACAACTTGAAACGCCAGAGCAGCAACAAAGAACCAAATTCCGATCGTTGTTAAAACCGGAATTCCGAATAAAAGACCAATGAAAAACAGCGGAAACGCTGCCTGAGAGCCAAAGCTAGCTACAGGCCACAGATTATTGCGAATTCCCAGGGGAACATAGTTCTCCGCGTGCTGCACCGCGTGACCGGTTTCATGGGCCGCAACACCTAAAGAAGCCACACTGCTGCTTTCATAAACCGGTTTGGAGAGCCGCAGGGTTTTGGTCCGCGGATCATAGTGGTCGGTCAGAGTACCTCTGGCCATTTCAATCCGCACATCATGGAGACCATTGGCATCCAAAAGATAGCGGGCCACCTGCGCCCCTGTGTAGTTAGAAGAGGCGAACACCCGCAGATATTTGCGGAATGTCGAGCTAACCTTGCTCTGAGCCCACATGGCAAAAATTAATGCCGGCAGTACTAAAATCCAGGTAGGATCATAATAAAAGAACATTTCAGCACTCCCTTTACTCATAGTTTTTGCAGTTCAGCCCATTTTACTCTAATACAGCCTGAACCGCCTTTTCGATTTCCCGATAATCAACAGTAGTGTTAAAACAGGGACCATGGGGTCGCTCGTTCGTAATGCCGTAAACTTGGACCCTTTCAATGTCCGCGATCCCGCTGGCAAGATCACGCTCGCAGGCAACAGCCAGCACCACCTTGGGTCTAAGTTCCTTCACCTGCCGTCTGGCAAGAGTGCCGCCAGTGGCTACCGCTACATTCACCCCATAGCGGTCTTTAAGCTTGAGAATATCAGCAATCACACAGCGGCCGCAGCGGCGGCAGTTGTCAGCATCGGTGGTAACCTTATACTGGCAGTCGGCAAGCTGCAGACAGTGGGGAAGCAGAATCAGCACCTGCTCAGGTCTGGCCTTTACAGTCCGGAGGCTGGTTAAACGGTTGCGGATAGCAATAAACGAGCCCCGCACCCGATCCTTATCAATTCCGAACAAACTGCCCAGACCAACAGCTGCCGGATACAGGAAGTTAATCAGCCAGATTGATGGACCTTCCAAGCCGGGTATGGTTCTGCCGCGGTGGAGAGTGATTGAGAGGCCGAGTAAGATCAGAATGCCCACAGCGAAAATAATGCCAATCACCGCGAGCAGAAAATAACTGGTAAAACTGAAATAAAAGATACCAAGGGTAAGCGCGAACACCAGGGCTAAACATCCGCCCACTAACCCCACAAACAGGCGGGGACTTTGATTAACTCTCATCGGGTGCTCCTAAATACTGGCCAATCTGAAGCCGCATTCCATTGGCCGCATCATAGGCAGACATGATCCGAGCGCCCTGGCGCTGTACCTGCTTTAAAAGGAGACCACCTTTCCCTGTTCCCACCACTATGCCTTCTGGCGCAATCTCCAAAATCTCACCCGGGCTGCCGCCGCTGATTTCAATAACTTCAGTTTCCCATATCTTCAAAATCCGGCTTTCAAAATAAGTATAAGCAGTCGGCCAGGGATTCAGGCCCCTTACCAGGTTGTGGATGCTTGCCGCATCCTGATTCCAGTCGATTTCTCCATGGCTTTTCTCTAATTTATATGCAAAAGTTGCCTGATCATGATCCTGCGGAATGCGGGGAGCTGTGCCGGCTGCAATCTGCTTCAAGGTTTCCCCCAGCAGCTCAGCGCCTTTGACAGCTAGGCGGTCATGAAGGGCACCAGCGGTATCGGTGGGATAAATCGGTTCCTCTGCTTTTAAAATCATGTCTCCCTCATCCCAGCCTTCGCTGAGATACATTGTGGTGACACCGGTTACCTCATCACCATTGATAATTGCGTATTGGATCGGCGCTGCACCCCGGTATTTAGGCAGAAGTGATGCGTGGACATTAATACACCCATGCTGCGGCAGTTCAAGCAGAGCTTTGGGAATTTTTTGGCCGAAAGCAACCACCACAATTACATCTGGTTTCAGCTGCTCCATCTCGGCTAAAAACGCTTTTGTGCCCACTCGTTCTGGCTGCAGAACCGGAACACCGTACTCAAGGGCCTTCTCCTTAACCGGAGAAAACTTAATGCTTTGGCCCCGGTCCCGCCGGCGATCCGGCTGAGTTACCACGGCCAAGAGTTCATGGTCACGAGCGGTAACCTCCAAACTCGGCACGGCAAACTCCGGAGTGCCCATGAAAACTACCCGCATGCTACTCGTCCCCTTCTACAGAAAAAATATCTTTTTTGTCGACTAAGTCTACATACATAATACCGTTGAGATGATCAATTTCATGCTGCAGAGCCCGCGCTAATAATCCTTCACCTTGAATGCGGATCGGTTTGCCTTCTTCATTGATCGCTTCTACGACAACCTCCGCCATGCGTTTGACATAGGCTTGTTTGCCTGGAATGCTTAAACAGCCTTCCACATCGATAGCTTCACCTGATCCGGACACGATCTCGGGATTGATTAGAACAATCGGTCCCTCACCCACGTCGATTACGCAGATCTTTTTACTTATCCCCACCTGAGGTGCGGCCAAACCTGCCCCATCAGCAGCGTACATGGTTTCAATCATGTTCTGGATCAGTCTTGATATCTTCTTCGTTATTTTTGTAACCGGTTCTGTCGGTTGCCTCAGAACCGGATCACCTATTGTTACAATTTTCATTACAGCCATTATTAACCCTTCTTTCCAAATCAGCATAATTAATTATACCACACTGCTTATAATAAGAACAAGGGATCGGGATCAACGCTGACTGTGAACTCACCGTCATTCTGCGGTAGATCCGTCAATAGTTGACTGATCTTGCGGCCTGATTTGATGATAATATGCCAGCGGTAGCGTCCCTTGATTTTGGAAATCGGTGCCGGTGCCGGTCCGTAAATCACTGCATCAGGTACCCGCTCTGTCAGCAGTTTATGCAGATCCCTGCTTTTTTGGGAAACCGCAGCCTCACTTCCCTGAATCAGGATCCGCACCATATGCCCATAGGGAGGATAGGCCAATGCCCGGCGGTAAGAAACTTCCTGGCGGTAAAACTCAAGATAATCATGTTTTTTTACCGCTGCCACCGCATAATGTTCCGGATCATAGCACTGAATGATCACCCGACCGGGTTTTTCACCCCGTCCAGCCCTCCCTGAAACCTGCATTAACAGCTGAAAAGTGCGCTCTGCCGAGCGAAAATCCGGGAAATTGAGGGCGAAATCGGCGCTGATTACGCCCACCAGAGTCACGTCCGGAAAATCGAGACCTTTAGCAATCATCTGGGTGCCAATTAACACATTGGCTTCTCCACGGCGAAACTGACTTAACAGCCGCTCGTGGGCGCCTTTTCGCCTAGTTGTATCCGAATCCAAGCGCACTGTTCGGGCTTGAGGAAAGTTGTGGCGGATAAACGCCTCCAGCTGCTGCGTTCCGGTGCCAAACTGCCTTAAATAGCGGCTGGCACACTCCGGACAGCTTGGAGGGAGTTCCTGCATATAGCCGCAGTAATGGCATTTCAACCTATTATCCTGATGATAGGTCAGTGAGACATGGCAGTTGGGGCAGCCCACCACATAACCGCACTCGCGGCAGAGGACAAAAGCTGAGTACCCCCGCCGATTCAGGAGGATAATCGCCTGCTCGCCGTTGGCCAGGGTTAAGTTAAGCTCCTCAGTGAGCTGCCTGCTGAACATAGTGCGGTTGTCCGCAGCAAACTCCTCCCGCATATCCACTAAAGAGACTTCCGGAAAAGGACGATTGTTTACCCGCCGCGGCATCTCTACCAGACGGAATTCACCCCTCAGAGCGCGGTGGTAGCTCTCAAGAGAAGGAGTGGCGCTTCCCAGCACCACCACTGCCCCATGCTGCTCTGCCCTTTTAATCGCCACACTCCTGGCATGATATTTTAACAGGCCATCAGCTTGTTTGTATGCGCCTTCATGCTCCTCATCAATTACAATCAGTCCGATATTTTTCAAAGGCGCAAACACTGCTGACCTTGCTCCAATCACGATCGGTACCTCACCGCGGAAAATGCTCAGCCACTGATCATAGCGCTCACCCTCCGATAACCCGCTGTGAAGCACCGCAATTTGTCCGGGAAATCTCTGGGTAAACCGGGCGATCGTCTGCCCAGTTAAGGCAATTTCCGGAACAAGCATAATCGCCTGTCTGCCCTGGTTCAGGCAGTGATCGATCGCCCGCAGATAAACCTCGGTTTTGCCGCTGTCAGTGACACCATGAATTAAGATGGGCTTTTTAGCACCGGTGCACTCTTCAATTACAGCGGTCAGCGCTTGATTTTGATCGGGTGTTAAAACTGGCACCGCTTTTTCATCTGCTCTAAACTTAAGCTCCCGCTCAATCGTTTCCTCTTCCAGAGTAATAAAGCCTTTGGCCTCTAAAGCCCGCAGCGTTTGATAGCCCGTATCTGTCTTTTGACACAGGCCGCTCGCCAGCTGCCGCGGGTTTTCCATAAGTTCCAAAAGTACCTGCCGCTGTTTTACCGCGCGAGGAGAAAGCTGGGCCAAATACCCATCCACCTTTTCCGGATCGACAAGCGCTGCTGCCAGCTGCTTTTTCTCGCTCACTCTTTCTTTCCCATACCTGGTTCCGGCCGGCAGAAAACACTGGAGCGCTTGAGAATACAGCCCCGCATAGGTTTCCACCATCCAGCGGGCTGTATCCAGCTGCTCCGGAGTTAACACCGGTTCTGGATCAAGAATTTTGATGATCGGCTTAATTTTGTCCGGTGCCAGATCCACTTTATCAACGATCTCCACCACATAACCTTCTACCCGGCGCCGCCCAAAAGAGACTAAAACACGATGACCGCACTTCAGATCTTGGAGGTGCTCCGGTATGCGGTAGTGAAATGGTTTATTAACTGAACTGACTTTTACATCGACAATTACACCAGCAAACTTAAGAATTGGTGTCACCTCCCCTCTGCTAATCTGCCAAAAATCTATTTTTTAGTCTTAAAGTAACGGTTGACCAGGAACTCCATCAGCTCACTCGGGTAAGCTTCAACCGGCTCTGGCCCCTCGCGAAACACCATGCAGTGAGGATGTTCCGGTGTATAGGGGCGCCAGTGGGGCTGTTCTTCACCGGTAATATCTTGGCCGTTGGGATCTCCGCTCTTGATAAAATAAGCCCAGTAATTGCACATCTGGCGTGCCAAATCATAGTGTTTGCCTACAAAAGGCCGCCAGCACTTAGCTAAAGTTTCAAAGAAAAACCATAAATCAACAGAATGGAATGTTCCGGGATTATCCCAACCCGGTATTTCCCCGTCAAAGTTATAATAATAAAGCGGTGTTTTTCCGCCTGTCTCGGCATTAGCCCTGCCAGCAACCCTAATTGCATACTCGATGCTGTTGACCGCTGTGCGCCGGACCACTTCGGCAGTGGCACCGGATTCCAACTGGCAGATGCTTAAAAACTCCTCCGCATCGTCACCGAAAATCTCCACTGCTAAATTCTCAAACTCCGGTTTCGATGCTGCCTGCAGCACTGCAAAAAACTCTGAAGAAGTGTGCCCAGCCATCACCGGCACCTGAAGGCGCTTGTTTTCCAAAAACATGTCAAAAGGACTGCCCGGGCAGAACACACCATCAATCACAGTTCCCCAGAATCCTTTATACTCTAAAGCCTTATCCATTAAGTACTGGGCATCTAAATCCCGGGCTTCAGCAAGGGAAGATACGCCCAAAAACTTGAAAAACTCGATACCCTTCTGCTCCGCTTCAGCTAAACCTGTGCCTAACAGCGGCGACCGGCGGCGTCCATACACAGGAGCAAACATGCCGCTTTGAATTATCGCCCTCTGGAATAAGCCCTCGTTCTGGTGCGAAGTGAGCTGAACCAATACGCTGCCTCCACCGGCAGACTGGCCGCCGATGGTGATGTTATCCGGATCGCCTCCAAAAGCTGCGATGTTGCGTTTGACCCATTTGAGGGCGAACTGCTGATCCAGATGACCAAAATTCGTGGGAGCATCAGGTGCTTCTGCCGTCAGCTCTGGGTGGCTTAAAAACCCAAACACATTCACCCGGTAGTTAACTGTAACTACTACGATTCCCCGACGGGCGATCCGCTCCCCATCGAACTCCATTTCTGAGGTGTAGCCCATCTGGAGCCCGCCGCCGAAATACCAGACATAGACAGGCAGCCTCTCATCGGCGCTTACTGCCGGTGTCCAGATATTCAAGTACAGACAATCCTCACTCATGGGCAGATCCGGATCGACATGCCACTCCCGGCTGTACAGATCCTTCTTATTTACCCCCGGTCTCGCCTGCATCGAGATGGGCGCAAACTGAAACGCTTCCAAGACTCCATCCCAATCTTCTGCCGGTTGAGGTGCCCGCCAGCGATTTTTGCCAATGGGCGGCGCGGCAAATGGAACTCCTTTAAAGCTGGTGATGCGGGGATCAGCAGCGGGCAGGCCCCGCACAATCCCGTTTTCAGTCCTAACTTCCCTCAGCACAGCTAACACTCCTTTCAGCTTACCCGCTCGGGCATTATTTATCAAGGGCTAAAGCAGTAATCTGCGGCTGGTAATTTCCTTTAAAACATAAGCGCACAAAATTATACAAGCCGTGGGTCCACACTGCAAAGGTGTGGTCTTCACCCTTTAATTCAATTAGATACAAGGCATTAAGGTTTTCGCCGGCAGCATCCGCGAGTCCATTAACTGAGGCGCGGTAGGTCTGAAGCGAGATGTGATCCGCATCGCCGCAGGTAATGTAGAGCAGATCCAGCTTGTGCTCAGCTGCTGCAATACCTGCGCCTAACACACTCCCGGTACTGGAAGTAGGAGCATTAGAGAAGGCACCGACATGGGCAAACAGATCCTGGAGTCCCGTTGCCAGCACAGTTTGACCAAGTCCATTTCCGTAGTTTACAGAAACAAAGCGGTATCCGCCCAGAAC